>JBOFIL010000159.1:0-2014 GCA_051650165.1 Allobosea sp. | reverse complement strand
GACAAGGCGAGTTTTTCCTTCGCCAAGTGCCGGCGCTGGGACGCGGTTGATGCCGACATCGATGACGGTTGCGCCGGGCTTGATCCAGTCAGCGCGTACCATTTCAGGCCGGCCCACAGCCGCAATGAGAATATCTGCGCTGCGGCAAAGCGCTGGCAGATCCTGCGTGCGCGAGTGGGCGATGGTCACGGTGGCGTCAGCGCCAAGGAAGAGGAAGGCAGCCGGCTTTCCGACAATGTTGGAGCGACCAACCACCACGGCATGCAGGCCAGACAGGCTCTGATGCACTGTCTTGGCGAGGATCAGGCAACCCAGAGGCGTGCAGGGCGCAAAGCCGCCTGTGCCGGTCGCCAGCCCACCGGCATTGATGGGGTGGAAGCCATCGACATCCTTGGCCGGATCAATCGCCGCGATGACAGCGCCGGCGTCAATCTGCTTCGGCAATGGCAACTGCACCAGAATGCCATTGATGGCAGGATCGGCATTGAGCCTTGCCACGAGCGCGAGCAACTCGGCCTGGCTTACCGTGTCGGCCAGGCGATGTTCGAAGGAGGCCATGCCGGCTTCCAGCGTCGCCTTGCCCTTGTTGGCGACATAAACGCGGCTGGCAGGATCATCGCCGACCAGCACCACGGCAAGGCCGGCCTTGCGCCCGGTGAGGCGCGCATACGCTGCTGCTGTTGTGCCAACGCGTGAGCGCAGCTCAGCCGCAACTGCCTTGCCGTCGATGATGTGGGCTGATGTCATCAGACGTCCTCACGGGTCACAGCGGCGAGGCTTCGGAGCACACCTGCTGTCAAAAGGGTCTGGCAGCAAGTTCTCGGAGGAGTTGGTGAAGGAAACTGGTAGAGGAAGTTGGTGGAGCCAAGCGGGATCGAACCGCTGACCTCCTGCATGCCATGCAGGCGCTCTCCCAGCTGAGCTATGGCCCCATCACTTGCCGGACGCTTTGGGGAGCATCCGGTATTTCAACTCGCCCGGCCTATAGACCGGGAGAGTGCAAGACATCAAGTCTCTTCGTCGGTTTCGAGATCGCCATCGATCAGATCAGCGACATCATCATCGCCTTCCTCGTCGTCTTCGAGGAAAGTGTCGTCTTCTTCGGCGTCGGCAATGTCATCCTCGACATCGACATCGACATCCGCGACCGGATCTGTGGCCTCGGGCGTTGATGTGGCTTCAGCCTCATCGAGCGACACAAGCTCCACAGCCGGATCGGCCTCGAGTTCTGTCTCGTCCTCGGGCTCTGGCTCCGGGGCCTTGGCCTGGGGCTCGAAATAGCCGCGCTGATAGCTCTGCCCTGTGTAAGGCGAGACAATCGGGTCACGACCGAGATCGTAGAATTTGCGCCCTGTTACTGGGCAAACGCGTTTGGCGCCGAGTTCCGGTCTGGCCACGGTGGAGAACCTCGTCAGGGCGTGAGTTGAAAACGAAGCGGTCCCGTAATCGCCCTGACATGTCATGTCAATGTTTTTGCCGGCGATCAGGTGTCAAACTCTGTATGGGTTGATGCTGCGGGCGTGGTGTGGCTCCGAAGCCTCGACAAGCGGAGCATTTTCATGGATCACATCGCGCAGCTTTAGGTTCCGCACACTCCGGCTTTCCCATGTCCCATGCCAGCGCTTCTCCCATGTCCTCCACCAAGGCCGGCCCCCTGAAAGGCCGCGTGCGGGTGCCGGGCGACAAATCCATCTCGCACCGGGCGATGATCTTCGGCTTGCTGGCTGTGGGCCAGACGCAGGTTGAAGGGCTGCTAGAGGGTGAGGATGTGCTGCGCACGGCAGAAGCTGCCCGCAAGCTGGGCGCGGAGGTGACGCAAACCGGGCCAGGCCGCTGGCAGGTGCGCGGTGTTGGTGTTGGCGGGTTGCGAGAGCCTGCCTCCACGCTCGATTTCGGCAATGCCGGCACAGGCTCACGGCTGATGATGGGCGTGACGGGTTCGCACCCCATCACGGCGACATTCGATGGCGATGCCTCGCTGAGGAAGCGCCCGATGGGCCGCATTCTTGCACCC
>JBOFIL010000158.1:0-3147 GCA_051650165.1 Allobosea sp. | reverse complement strand
GCCCCGCTGGGCCGGAGCCAATGATGGCGATGCGTTTGCCGCTTTTCTTCGCGGGCGGCTCGGGCAGAATCCAACCCTCCTGCCAGCCGCGATCGACAATCGCGCACTCGATGCTCTTGATGGTGACCGGCGCATCAGTGAGGTTCAGCGTGCAGCTCGCCTCGCAGGGCGCGGGGCAGACACGGCCCGTGAACTCCGGGAAGTTGTTGGTGGAGTGCAGGTTGGTGAGCGCCTCGCGCCACTTGTTGTTGTAGACGAGATCATTCCAATCCGGGATCTGGTTGTTCACCGGGCAACCATTGTGGCAATAGGGAATGCCACAATTCATGCAGCGTGCCGCCTGGTCGCGCGTGGCTTCCTCGCCCAGCGGAATCACGAATTCCTTATAGTTACGGATGCGATCCGACGCCGGAAGATACTTCCTGTCGCGCCGATCGATTTCGAGAAAACCTGTGACCTTGCCCATGATTGATCCTCACTCCGCCGCGATCGCGGCTTGCGCGCGCTCGATTTCCTGAAGGGCGCGGCGATACTCCACCGGCATCACCTTGACGAATTTCGGCAGATACTCTGCCCAGTTGTCGAGGATGTGCTTCGCACGCTCCGAACCCGTATGCTTCTGATGGTTCGAGATCAGCTGGCGCAGACGCTCGGCATCAAAGCCGGACATGTTGGCCATCACATCGATGCGGCCCTTGGTCTCCATGTCGCCGCCATGATGGTAGAGACGCTGGGTCAGCTCCTCTTCTTCCGGCACGGGCTCGAGATCGACCATGGAGAGGTTGCAGCGCTTGGCGAAGCTCTTGTCCTCATCGAGCACATAGGCAATGCCGCCTGACATGCCGGCGGCGAAGTTGCGCCCTGTCTGTCCGAGCACGACGACCACACCGCCGGTCATGTATTCGCAGCCATGGTCGCCCGTGCCCTCGACAACGGCGATGGCTCCAGAGTTGCGCACCGCGAAGCGCTCGCCGGCAACGCCGCGGAAATAGCACTCCCCGGCAATCGCGCCGTAGAGCACCGTATTGCCGACAATGATCGACTTCTCTGCCAGCGCGCGCGCCTTCGCATCCGGCCTGATGATCAGCTTGCCGCCGGAGAGGCCCTTGCCGACATAGTCATTGGCCTGGCCGGTGAGGTCCAGCGTTACGCCATGCGCGGCCCATGCACCGAAGCTCTGGCCGGCGGTGCCGGTGAGCTTCACGACGATGGAATCATCCGCCAAGCCGGAATGGCCATGGCGGCGCGCCACCTCGCCCGACAACATCGCGCCGGTGGTGCGGTCGACATTGCGGATGTCGGCTTCGATGGTGACAGTTTCGGCCCCATCAAGCGCCTTTTGTGCCTTGGCAATCAGCGTCCGGTCCAGCACTGTATCGACAGGGTGCGATTGGCGCTCGACATGGCGGATGGCGACGTCGGCACCCATCTCCGGCTTGTGGAAGATGCGGGTGAAATCGAGCCCGTTTGCCTTCCAATGGTCTATCGCTTTGCGTTGATCGAGCCAATCGGAGCGGCCTGTCAGCTCTTCGAAGCGGGCAACGCCAAGGCTCGCCATGATCTCGCGGATTTCTTCTGCCACGAAGAAGAAGAAATTGATCACATGCTCCGGCTGGCCGGCAAAGCGCTTGCGCAGCACCGGGTCTTGTGTCGCGACGCCCACCGGGCAGGTGTTGAGATGGCACTTCCTCATCATGATGCAGCCGGCGGCAATCAGCGGCGCGGTGGCGAAGCCGAACTCGTCAGCACCCAGCAGCGCGCCGATGATGACATCGCGGCCCGTGCGAAGCCCGCCATCAACCTGAAGCGCGACGCGTGAGCGCAGCTTGTTCAGCACAAGCGTCTGGTGGGTTTCGGCAAGGCCGATCTCCCACGGCGAACCCGCATGCTTGATCGAGGTGAGCGGCGAAGCTCCGGTGCCGCCCTCAAAGCCCGAAATGGTGATGTGGTCGGCGCGTGCCTTGGCGACGCCGGCGGCCACCGTGCCGACACCGACTTCCGAGACCAGCTTGACCGAGACATCGGCGCGCGGGTTGACGTTCTTCAGGTCGAAGATCAGCTGCGCCAGATCCTCGATCGAATAGATGTCGTGATGCGGTGGGGGCGAGATCAGGCCAACACCCGGCGTGGAATGCCGCACCTTGGCAATGCGGGCATCAACCTTGTGGCCGGGCAGCTGGCCACCCTCGCCGGGCTTGGCCCCTTGCGCGATCTTGATCTGCATCATGTCGGAATTGACGAGATATTCCGTGGTCACGCCGAAGCGGCCTGACGCCACCTGCTTGATCGCCGAGCGCATCGAACGGCCATCGCTGAGCGGTGCGAAACGCTCCGGCTCCTCGCCGCCCTCGCCTGTGTTGGATTTGCCGCCAATGCGGTTCATCGCGACGGCGAGCGTCGAATGCGCCTCATGGCTGATCGAGCCAAAGGACATGGCCCCCGTCGCGAAGCGCTTGACGATGTCCTTCGCGCTCTCAACCTTCTCGATCGGGATGGGTGTGCGGCCAAGCTCGCTGGCGGAGCGGATAGAGAACAGCCCACGGAAATTGGCAAGCCTCTCGTTCTGATCGTTCACCAGCTCTGCATAGGCGCGGTATTTGTCCTGGGCATTGGCGTCGCCTGATGGAGCACGCACAGCATGTTGCAGCAGCGCGATGTTCTCCGGTGTCCAGGCATGGTCCTCGCCGCGCAGGCGGAAGGCATATTCGCCGCCGACATCGAGCGTGTCGCGATAGACCGGCGAGGCCCCGAAGGCATCGCGGTGGCGGCGCACGGTCTCTTCTGCGAGTTCAGGCAGGCCGACGCCCTCAACCGGGGCGGAGGTGCCATAAAAGAACTTCTGCGTGATGCTGGAGTTGATGCCGACAGCATCAAAAATCTGCGCCCCGCAATAGGATTGATAGGTCGAGATGCCCATCTTGGACATGACCTTGAGCAAGCCCTTGCCGACAGATTTGATGAAGCGCTTCACCACTTCATACTCGTCCACCTCTGGCGGGAGCTCGCCCGCGCCATGCATCGCTTCCAGCGTCTCGAAGGCGAGATATGGGTTGATCGCCTCAGCTCCATAGCCAGCAAGGCACGCAAAGTGATGCACCTCGCGCGGCTCGCCCGATTCCAGCACGAGACCCACGGATGTGCGCAGCC
>JBOFIL010000157.1:0-2529 GCA_051650165.1 Allobosea sp. | reverse complement strand
CCTGCTGCATGCCGATGGAGAATTTCATCAGGACCGGCATGGCAAAGCCATAGACCATCGCCGCACCAAGCAGGAAAAACACCGGCGTCGCCACCAGATAAGGCCGGAAAGCATCGCGCTCGTTTTTGTAAAGCCCCGGCGCGATGAACTTGTAGAGCTGCGTCGCCACCACTGGAAACGAGAAGAACGCCGCGCCAAAAGCCGCGATCTTGATCTGTGTGAACAGATATTCGAGCGGCGCAGTATAGATCAGCTGCACATTCGCGCCCGGCCCCGCCGCCCAGACATAAGGAAGCACCAGCGCATTGTAGATGTATTTTGCGCCCGCAAAACACACGAAAAACATCACCAGAAACGAGATGACCGATTTGATCAGCCGCGCCCGCAGCTCGATCAGATGGTCGATGAGCGGCATGCGCGAGGCTTCGATCTCGTCAGGCGCAGCGGCATCGCCAGCAGTGATTTTCTCCGCCCCCGCGCTCATGCCACACCTTTTTCAGAAGATTTGCGCTTGGGCTTGGGCTCTGGAGCCTCAGCGGCAGCAGGCGGCGTGATGTCGACTGGCGGCGCGGGGTCCGGCACAGGCAGTTTGGCAAACTCCTGCTCGGCTTTCAGCTGCGCCACGCGCTCCTCGGCCATTTTCAGCTCAAGCGCGCGGCTTTCCGCGTCGTTGAGCGGTGCTGCGGGGCTCGCCACAGCGCTGGCGGCATTTTTCGCCTCAACCGCACCCTTGATCTCCTCGCGGATGGTGCTGATCGGGTTGAAATCAGTGGAGGTGGCGGAGCGTACACTCTCGCCAATATCGCCGATGTCCTTCTTGATGCCGTCCAGCTCTGCCTCGCGCATCGCGTCATTGAACTGGCCACGGAACTCGTCGGCCATGCGGCGCAGCTTCCCTATGGTCTCGCCCAATGTGCGAAGAACCGCCGGCAAATCCTTGGGGCCAATGACAATCAGCGCAACCACGCCGATCAGCATCAGCTTGCTCCAGGCGATGTCAAACATCAGCGTGTGTCCGCTTGTGCGGCGAGATGGAGAAAAAGGTGTCTCACACCTTCTTCTCGGCTTCCGTCTTCACGGAGGTTGTGCCTTGTGTTTCCAGGTTCTTCTGGGCGTCCGCAGCGGCGGTTTGTGCCTGCTGCTCTTCCTCAGACATGCCTTTCTTGAAGGCCTTGATGCCCTTGGCGACATCGCCCATCAATTCCGACACCTTGCCGCGCCCGAACAGCAGCATGATGACGATACCGACCACGACCCAGTGCCAGATGCTGACGCTACCCATCGGATATATCCCCTTGATGGCAGGCGAAGGACCGCCCGCGTTTGACCCTATGACCTAAGCCCCAGCGGCTTCGAAAACAAGAACCTCTTGCGCCTCTACTGATACAGCAACATCCGCACCAGGCTGGGGCGCTGTGCCACCGCGCAGGCGCTGCATCAAGGGGCGCTCGACACCCGCCACCGCCAGCTCGACCATATCGACCTCGCCAAGGAAGCGCCGCGACATCACGCGCCCCGGCGCCCAGCGCGCCCCATCTGGCAATCGGCGCTCGATCTGATCTGGCTGGCCGGTGATGATCGATTGCGGGCGAATGCAGACCGAAACTGATGCACCCGGCAAAACCCCGCTCAGCGGAAAATCGCCAAAGGGTGTCTCGACAAGGCCATCTCCCGCGATTGCCGGCAGCTCGTTGAAATCGCAGAAAAAGCGTGCAGCATAAAGGTCAACCGGGTGGTTATAGAGCTCGGAGGCCGCGCCGGCCTGCACGATGCGCCCCTTGCGCAGCAACACAATGCGGTCGGCGAGGCGCATCGCATCCTGCGGATCATGCGTGACGATGATGGTGGTTGCGCGCAGTTCCCGGATCAGCGCCAGCGTTTCCGTGCGAACCTCGTCGCGCAGGCGCTGATCGAGATTGGAAAAGGGCTCATCCATAAGCAGAACACCGGGGCGCGGCGCAACGGCGCGGGCGAGCGCCACGCGTTGCTGCTCGCCGCCAGAAAGCTGATGGGGATAAGAACCCGAAAGATGGCGCAAGCCCACGCGGCCCAATGCGCGATCCACCGCAACCGCTGAATCTGGCGCGCTCATGGCACGCAGGCCAAAGCCGACATTTTCAGCCACGGACAGATGCGGGAACAGCGCATAATCTTGAAACATCAGGCCAACGCCGCGCCTTTCAGGCTCAACAAAGCGCGATGGTCCAGCGACCTCTGACGTATCGAGCAGAATACGGCCTGTGCTTGGTGCTTCAACGCCTGCCGCGAGGCGCAACAACGTGGTCTTGCCGCAGCCCGATGCACCAAGCAGGCACACAACCTCGCCGGCCTTCACCTTGAGGGTGATTCCATCCAGCGCACGCACATCGCCAAATTGCTGGCTGACATTTTCGAAGCTCAGCGAAACAGGAATCGACGCGCCAGCCGTGCCACGCTGGCCCCAGCTGCTTTTCATACGGGCGAAAACGCCATTTTGCCCTGCATTTTGCGCCACGCGCCTGCTCCGCAACATCAGTCGATGCGGGAATG
>JBOFIL010000156.1:0-1002 GCA_051650165.1 Allobosea sp. | reverse complement strand
CTGGAAGCGCGCGCCTTATCTCGCCGTCATCGAGGGCATGGTGCCGCGCCAGATGTCTGAAGGGCGCATCATCTGCATTGTCGACGACAAGAAGCGCTGGATCTTGTTGCCCGAGGGCGCGCAGGAACTGGGGCCCCGTAATATGGAATTCGAGTGGACGATCCGCACGACACAGACGCCGTCTGGCCCGCATTTCGACATCGAGATCAGCGCGAAACAAGCCGCTTAAAGCTTGCCGGCTTTCAACAAATCCAGATAGCGGCCCTTGTAGGTGAACTGGCCGATATGGCCGATTTCCTGGTTCACCAGGCTCCAGACCTCGCCGCCGCACATTTTGGTCCAGCGTTCGCAGAAGGAGAGATCCTCCGAAAGCAGCGCGTCTGTTTCCGGCGAAAAAATCTGTTCGAAGAAGTTATAGAGCACGGGCGAGCCCAGAATATCTCTCCCGCCCGCCACAGTGCGGCTCTGCACCGCGCCTTTCTCGATCATGGTGGTGAGGCAATCGCGCCGGATCAACGTCACGCCCATGCCAATGCCGCCGACAGGGCAAAGCCCATCACGGATTTCGGTGTTGCGATCGGGGATATGCTTGGCAATGAATTCAAGCGATTGCGCCATGGCCATATCGAAGGAGAGGCCATTCTTGCCGCCTTCATAGAGCTTTTGCAGGTTGATGGTGCGCTTGGGGCAGATGCAGCCAATGAGAGGCTTATCTGCACGGAGCATCGAGAGAATGGCATCGAGCTCGAAGGTCATGTCATCATCGACAAAGAGCAGATGCGAGTAATCCGTGCGCACGGCCACCATGGTCGCCATGGTGCTGCGTGCATAGACGAGATCCGCCGCCTCGATGCAGACAAAGCGTGTCATCACGCCAGATTCGCGCAAGCCCTCCACCAGCCCCATCAATGAGCCGACCATGCCGCCGGCGAGCTGACCGCGCCCGCTGGGTGTGCCGATGACAATGTTGAGCTGGCTCATGCGTTGCGCCCCTGTTGATGC
>JBOFIL010000155.1:0-6236 GCA_051650165.1 Allobosea sp. | reverse complement strand
TATAGTTGCTCGCGTCCAGCGCCTCGAAGCACCGCTGCGCCATCTCTTCCGCGAAGGGCACATCAAAGGTAGGGCGGGCCAGCGGCAGAACGCCGATCACAGGCATGTCACATCACCCCGTAATGGTGGCGGAAGCTGGCATCGGCATGCGTCACAGCTGCCTTGCCACCATAGAGCGGATGGTCAAACCATGGCGTAGCTGCCTTGTCGGTCAGCGCGTTGAGTTCTGCCATGTAAGGCCGGCTCTGCTTACGCAAGCCAGCGCGGATAGCATCCCAATCGGGGAAGGATTTGAACGGATCGGCCCAGATGGCGCGACCTGCCAGATAGCCGCTCGCGCCGGCTGCATAGGCATATTCCATCACGGTCTTGAACTCGGCCATGCCTGCCCCTGCCGAGAGCATCACCCATGGCCGCTCACACAGTGCACCCATCTCATTGAACAGCGCCTGCGTTGCTGCCCGGTCCGCTGCGCCGATGCCCTTGGCCGGCACAGGGCTTTCCAGCTTGAACAGGTCCACGCCATATTTCGGCTTGGCGAATTCGCGCACGCTATCGAGCACATGCCCGGCATATTTGCCCTGCATCTCGACATATTCGCTGGTCTGATGGGCATCACTCGCCAGCGGATAGACCAGAAGCTCGAACACGAAAGGAATGTCATAGCGCGCGCAGGCCTCGCCGATGCGCTGCGTGAAATCTTGCTGGGCGAGATTGACCGCCAGATCCGCATCCGGGCGATACCAGGCCAGCACCTTCACAGCATCGCCGCCACAGCGCTTGATCTTCTCGACTGACCAATCGTCGATCTCGTTTGAAAGCCTGCCGCCCGGCGTTTCGCGGAAGATCGAATCCTCCAATGTGACGATCAAACCCTTTGCAGGCGACAGGATGGAAAGACCACGCGGCAAGGCAAAGTGCGGGTCGAGCAACATGGCTGAGGCATCGGCCTGCAACTCTTCGACCAACATCAGCTTGAAGCCTGCCACATCATCATAGGGTGCTTCGGCTAGCCCGCGCGCTGCCTTGATCGGGTTTTTGATCGGCGGGCGCTGATCCACCGCCACCATCTTGAACCGCCCATTGGCATCGGCCATGCGGCGCATTCCCCAGAGCTTGCCGGCTGAGAGAGTTGTCATGGATGGCTCCTGAGAAATTCATCGACTTCAGCGCGGGTCGGCGCGCCCTTCCGCCCGCCAAAGCGGGTGCATTTGATTGCGGCGGCGGCGCTTGCGAAGCGAACCGCCTCGGTTTCCGGCATGCCTTCAGCCAGCGCCAGCGCGAAGGCACCATGCCAGACATCGCCGGCGCCCAGCGTATCAATGGCCTTCACTGGGAAGGCAGGCTCATGGACAAGCGTGCCATTCGAGAGACAATAAACACCGCGCTCGCCGCACGTCACTGCCAGCCATGCGGCAACAGTGCCGAAGCTTTGCAACGCCGCAACAGGTTCGCTGATCCCGGTCTGCTCGGCAATGCCCTGCTCGCTGAAGGCGATATGCGTCGCAAGTGTCACAAGCTCCGGCAGTTCGGGCTTGCGGTCCCCATCAAGCACCACGGGCAAGCCGCTGGCGCGCGCAAGACGGAACATGTGCCGCGCACCATGGCACCACCGCGTATCACCCAGCGCAGCCGCCACGCCCTTGGGCAGCCGTTCCGGCAACCAACTCGGTGCTTCCGGCATGGCGGGGTCAGCATAGGCGACGATCATGCGCTCGCCGGCAGGATCGACCATGATGGCCGAGTGTGGCGAACGGCGGCCTACCTCTGCCTGCGAAATCGAGACATCCACGCCTTCCTGAGCGAGACCATCTCGAATGAGGTTTCCCGTGCTGTCATCGCCCAGACGCGTGACCAGCAGCGCCTCGCCGCCCAACCGGGCAATCGCCACAGCTGCATTGGCTGCGATGCCACCGCCGACAACTTCGAGCGCATTGGCGCGATGCTTTGTGCCCCCAGCAGGCAAGGCGGCCACGCCATAGACGTAGTCGAGTGTCGCGATGCCGGTGCAGAGCACGCTGCGCATGGGCTGGGAATATCCTGACTGCATCAGAAGTCTGAATCTGTCTCTGGCTTTAGCTCTCAAAACATCAAAGCTCAATAGTCTTGTGTCTTATATAAGACCAGTCCATACTCTTCCTGCTGGCGTTCGCTGCCAAAGCACGCCAGACTGTTTGAAAGTGCCCGTCAGAGGCGCTGTCTCAGGGAGGAGCTGAAGGTGGCGGGCGTCGACATCCGGCAGGTCCGGAAGGTTTTCGGCAAGGTCGAGGTCATCCACGGGATTGACCTGACCTTCCGCGATGGCGAATTCGCGGTGCTTGTCGGCCCGTCCGGCTGCGGAAAATCCACCTTGCTGCGCATGATTGCAGGGCTGGAATCCGTCAGTGGCGGCGAGGTCGATATTGGCGGCGTTGTCGTCAATGACTTGCCCCCGCGCGACCGGGACATCGCCATGGTGTTCCAGGATTATGCGCTTTATCCGCACAAGAGCGTCTACGAGAATATGGGCTTCGGCCTGAAGATGCGCGGCTCATCACCCTCCGAGATCGAGGCAAGGGTGAAGGAAGCAGCTGATGTGCTCCAGATCAGCCATTTGCTCGATCGCAAGCCCGGCCAGCTCTCGGGTGGGCAGCGCCAGCGCGTGGCGATGGGGCGTGCCATCGTGCGCCGGCCCAAGGTGTTTCTCTTCGACGAGCCGCTCTCGAACCTCGATGCGCAATTGCGCGGCGAGGTGCGCGTCGAAATCAAGAAGCTGCACCAGCGCTTTGGCACCACCATCATTTATGTCACGCATGATCAGGTCGAGGCCATGACGCTGGCGGACCGCATCGCGGTGCTGCGCGGCGGCAATCTTGAACAGTTCGCCAGCCCGAACGAGATTTATAACCGCCCCGCCTCGCGCTTTGTTGCCGGTTTCATGGGCTCCCCGCCAATGAATTTTGCCAAGGCTATTGTCAGCAGTGATGCCCGCACGCTGGAGCTGAATGGCGGTGTGAGCATCCCCGCCCCCGCAGGCATGCATGCCGGGCAAGAGATCGAGGCCGGCTTCCGGCCAGAGCATGTGCAGCTTGGAGTGCAGGGCGGCGCTGGCGCGGTCACGGCCTCTGCCACTGTGCAGATACTGGAGCCGCTGGGCGCCGAGACGCTGGCGCTTCTGAGTGTCGGCGGTGCCAACCTCACAGGGCGCTTTCCGCCGAGTGCCGGCGTGAAGCCCGGTGATACTGTCACCATAACGCTGTCAACTGCCGGGATGAAACTCTTTGACGCCAAGACCGGGCAGACACTGACACACGGACAGACCCTCGCGGCCTGACGCCGGTGAACCATTCAAGCATCCTTTTGGGAGGACATCATGAAGAAACGGACCTTGCTGACATTCACTCTGGGCGCGGCCATGGGGGCGATGATCGCTGCCGGCAGTGCGACCATCGCCATGGCGCAGCAAACGACATTGCGCATTTTCACCGGCGGCCAGCAACGGCCCGACGTGATGCGCAAGATCGCCGACGAATATGAGAAGCGCACACCGGGTGTGAAGATCGAGGTGGAAGTGGGCGGCGCCACATCCGAGCAGCAACAGCAATATCTCAATACAGTGCTTGCCTCGAAGGATTCCGCGCTTGATGTGGTGCTGATCGACGTGATCCGCCCGGCGCAATGGGCTGCCGCGCAATGGGCCGAGCCGCTCGACCCCTTCCTTGGCGCGGACAAGGACAAGGTGATGGCGCGCTATCTACCAGCCTATCGCGAGGCCAATATTGTTGGTGGCAAGGTCATCGCCCTGCCCTATTTCGCCGATGCGCAGTTCCTCTACTATCGCAAGGACCTGCTCGAGAAGCACGGCGTGCAGCCGCCCAAGACATGGGCCGAATTGCAGGCCGGCGCGCAGAAAATCCAGGCCGCCGAGGGCAATGCGAACCTCTCCGGCTTCCAGACAGCCGGTGCGCCAATCGAGGGCACGGTCTGCACCTATCTGGTGCCGATGTGGGGCGCAGGCGCGAACCTGACCGACGCCGCCGGCAAGCTGAACCTTGGCTCGGCTGAGGCCAAGCGCCCCTTCCAGCTCTGGGCTGACCTGAAGGCGGCCAATGTCACGCCGCCGAACCTTGCCGAAATCCCGACAGACCGCATCCGCCAGAACTTTCAGGCCGGCAATCTCGTCTTTGGCATGACATGGGGCTATGTCTGGCAGCGCAGCCAGAATGATGCGGACTCACTGGTCAAGGACAAGGTCGGTGTCGTGCCGCTGCCGGGCTTCTCTGCCGACAAGGCCGCGACCTGCATTGGCGGCTGGCAATTGGCCGTCTCGGCCTTCTCGAAGAACAAGAAGGCGGCCTTTGATTTCGCGATGTATCTCTCCTCACCGGAGGTCTCCAAGATGCAGGCCATTGCCGCCTCGCATTTGCCGGTGTTCCCGGAGGTCTATACGGATGCCGAAGTGGTGAAGGCCAACCCTTGGTTCGCGCAGGCGCTGCCCGTTGTGCAGACCGCCCGTGCGCGCCCGGTCTCGCCGGCCTATCCGCGCGTATCGGAAATCATCCGCACCAACATGAATGCCTTCCTCGCTGGCGCAAAGACCGCCGACGCAGCGCTGGCAGACATGACCCGTGACCTCAGCCAGGTGATCCGTTGATTTAAGTCATCATCCTCTCACGCCCTCTCCCCTCGGGAGAGGGCGGCGCGGAAGGAGAAGGTAAGCCATGGCCTCCCGCCTTTCTCCCGGTCTTTCGCCGCTTGAGCGCGGTGAGCGCAGGCTAGGCTTCCTGCTGCTGCTCCCGGCCTTTGGCTTGCTGGCGGCTGTGGTGCTCTATCCCATCGCCAGCCTGATCCGGATGTCGTTCAGCGAGAACAAGCTGACCGAGCCATGGATGGCGAAGCCATGGATCGGCTTCGAGAACTACGCCAAGGCGCTGGGAGACGAGCGATTCTGGGAGGCCAGCTGGCACACAGCGTTATATGTGATCATCACCGTGCCGGGTGCGGTGATTGTTGGGCTTGGACTCGCGCTTCTGGCCAACCAGCCCTTCAAGGTGAAATGGCCTGTGCGTCTTGGCCTGCTGTTGCCATGGGCGTTGCCGCTGGTGTTTGCGGGCCTCATCTTCCGCTGGTTCTTTGAATACCAGCAGGGCTTGGTCAACAATGTGCTGCTGATGCTGGGCTTTGCCCCGGTGAACTGGCTGACGCAGGAAGGCCCGGCCTTCTTCGCCATCTGTGTTGCCATCATCTGGAAAACATCGAGCTTTGCGGCGCTCGTGCTGCTGGCCGGGCTACAGACCATTCCCAAATCGCTCTATGAGGCGGCGGAAGTCGATGGTGCATCGAAGTGGCAGCAGTTCTGGGAAATCACGCTGCCAATGCTGATGCCGGCCATCATCGTGGCGCTGATCTTCCGCACCATCACCGCAATCCAGACCTTCGACATCCCCAAAGCCATGACCGATGGCGGACCCGGGAACGCCACCGAGACGATGGCAATGTACATCCACAAGACCACCATCGACTCGCTGGATTTCGGCTATGGCTCGACGCTGGCCGTGCTGATGTTCATCATCTCGGCGCTGCTCACCTCATTCTACCTGCGCCACACGCGGCGCGACCCCAGCGGCGGGAGGCATTGATGGCGGCTCAATCCGGCATGATGAAATTCCCTTCATCAAAGAAGATGACCTGGATCGCGGCCATTGTCGTCGCGGTCAACGGCTTCTTCCCGGCAGTCTGGATCCTGTTCACCTCGCTCAAGACAGAGAGCGAGCTGATGCGACTGCCGATCACCATCTGGCCGCACGCACCGACGCTCTCGAACTATGCGCGGGTCTTCACCGACCAGCCGATCTTCCTGTTCATGTGGAACTCGTTCGTGGTGGCGGTGCTCTCCACCATCCTGTGCGTCACCGTCTCGGCGCTGGCGGCCTATGCGCTGGTGCGCCTGCGCCTGCCCTATCCCAACATCATCCTCGCTGTGCTGCTGGCGGTTGCGATGTTTCCGCTGATCTCGCTGATGGTGCCGCTGTTCTCGGTGATGCGCGACCTTGGCCTGCTCAACACCTGGTGGGCGCTGATCTTCCCCTATGCCGTGCTCTCCATGCCGGTGTGCACGCTGGTGCTGATCTCGTTCTTTCAGGACATTCCGCGCGATCTTGAAAACGCCGCGATGATCGATGGCTGCTCACGTATTGGCGCGCTCTGGCATGTCGTCATTCCGCTCACCGCGCCAGGCGTGTTCACCGCCGGCATCC
>JBOFIL010000154.1:0-3130 GCA_051650165.1 Allobosea sp. | reverse complement strand
GCCAATGTCAGCTCGAATTTCTCGGTCAACCTCATTGGTGATGCGGATGTGCCAACAGCGGATGCGAGCGGCGGCAATGTCGCGGGCGCATCCGGCCTGCCGCTCGCAATCACGCTGGCGGGTGTCTCGACAGATACGGATACCGGCCTGGGCCGGACTGCGTCGGAGTCGATCTACTACATCGTCGAGATGACGGGGAACACGAGCGGCATCCGCTATGCCTTCACCGACTCGTTTGGCGCGATCCGGGGTTTCGATCTTGGCGGCGGCCAATGGTATCTCGGGCCAGATGATCTTGCGGGCCTCCACATTATCGCAGCCGCCAACTCGCTCGGCCAGGTTGGTTTCAAGCTGACGACAGTCGCCACCGAGAATGACGGCGACCAGTCAACAAGCTCCGATAATGCACAGGCGCGCTTCACGGTGGATTTCAACGTGATTGGCAGCAATGGCGGAAATGCGCCACTCGCGCCGCAAATCACGATCGGGGCCACCACAGCCGCCGAAGATGGCACAGCCCGGCTGAATGTCTCGGTTGCAGCCGGCATTGGCGACACGTCCAACCCAAGCATCGCGGTCTTGATCCGCAACGCTGATCTGCCTGCTGGCGCGTCATTGATCGGCGCTATTTTCAACCCGACCAATAATACGTGGATTGCGCCCGCCTCGGTGGTGAACAGCGCGGCTGGGCTGCAAATCAAGATGCCTGCCAATTTCTCTGGCACCTTGCCCGCCATCCCGATGACCGCTGTTGCCACCAACGCCGCATTGCAAAGCACGAGCACGAGCGCGAGCATCACGATTGATGTCACGGCTGTGGCTGATGGCCCGGCCATCAATGCCACGCCTGCAACGGCCATCGAAGATACGCCCATCGCGCTCAACCTCACGGTGGCGCCGCGCGACACCAACGGCACGCAATTCGAGGTGATTGACGGGCTCATCACCATCCGTATCCCTGCGACTGCCTCGCTTTCTGCCGGCACAGAATTATCGCCGGGTGTCTGGCAGCTAAACTCCAGCCAGCTTGCCGGCCTCACTGTGACACCGCCATCGAATTTCCACGGAACATTGTCTGTCGTGGTGGAGGCCACAACGCGCGAGCCATCAAACAACACCACGCAATTTGGCTCGTCGACAATCAACCTGAATGTCGCGGCGCGCGGCGATGCCCCGACACTCGGCGGCCCATCCAGTTTCTCTGGCACCGAGGATACGCCGATCTTGGTCGCGGGTCTTACCGCAGCCCTTTCGGACGCTGATGGCTCGGAGACGATGTCGGTCAAGATCGCCGATTTGCCAACCGGCGCAATCCTCTCGCATGGCTCGAACAATGGCGACGGCACCTGGACGGTGCCAGTGGCGAGCCTCTCCGCGCTGACCATCACGCCGCCGCCGAATTTCTCCGGCACCATGACGTTGCGGCTTGTCGCCTACGGCCTCGAACTCTCGAATGGTGATTTTGGCACCGCTGAAAAGACATTCACGGTAAATGTCGCGCCGGATGGCGATGCCGTGATCATCGATCCGCAATCGGTCAGCGGCACAGCTGGGGCCATGGTGAAGCTAAACCTGCAAACCACCATGCTTGATACAACCGGCTCGACAACCGGCGAGAACCCGGCTGAACTGATCGAGATCACGTTCTCCAGCATGCCGGCGGGCGCGGAACTTGTCGGCACGGGCCTCATCGAGAACCTTGGTGGCGGGCAATGGCGCTTCACGGGCACCAAGGCCGCCGCCGATGCCCTGATGATCGACACCAGCACCACCGCTGGCAGCAATGTCATCAGTGTCACTGCCCGTTCAGTGGATGGCGCAGACTTAGGGACAGCCACATCATCAGTGCAGTTCACGCTGACAACAACAGGCACAGCCTCGGCAGTGGCCTCGGCTGGCGCGGACATCATCACGGGAACCACCGGCGCGGACACGATCAATGCCCTGGCCGGCAATGACCGCGTTGATGGTGGGAACGGCAATGACACGCTTTCCGGCGGCACAGGCGCCGATTATCTCATCGGCGGCAGCGGCGATGACATCATCAATGGCGGCAGCGAAGGCGACATTATCATTGGAGGTGTTGGCGTCGACACCATGACGCTTGGCACAGGCGCTGATGTGCTTGTCTGGCGAGCTGGCGATAACGGCACATCGCCCGACATCGTGACTGATTTCTCACGAACGGACGGCGACATCCTGAACCTTTCCGAACTCCTTCCGGGCTATATCGAGGGAACAAGCGTCCTCTCGAATTTCATCCGATCGGTCGAGGCTGGCGGCAACACCACAATCCAGATCGACACGACTGGGGCAGCGAATTTTACCGCGCCCAACGCGTCAATCGTGCAGCTCTCTGGCGTGACGGGGTTGGATCTTCAGTGGATGAAGTCTGCCGGACAGCTGATTGTCTGATAGTATTCTTTACGGCGTGCCGAAACTTAACTACGAGGGGAATCAGTAAGTTGCGTGTTTAGCTAGTTTGGTAGGCTGGAGCGCAAATTGAAACTTGTGGTTGCAACCTTGGCACTCGCCAGTGCAATTGGATTATTCCATGCAACCGCAGCGCATGCGCAATCCCTTACGTCTGTCGTACGCAAGACCCTCGACACAAACCCCGAGCTTCAGGCGCTGGTTTTCAATCGTAGGGCAATTGATCAAGAGCTTGAGGCTGCCAAGGGGCTTGGCCTGCCAAGCATCGACAGCAGAGTCAGCGCCGGACACCGCACAACAGATCAATCACTGACAGCGCGCGGCTTGGGCCTAGGCGAGGGCTACCGTTCCCGCAATCGCCTCGAAGCTGGGGTCACCGTCACACAGCGATTGTTTGATGGGTTTGACCGCGAGAACCAGGTGGCGCGGCAGGGCAACCGAGTGGAATCAGCCCGTCACCGTGTGCTCGATACAGCCAATTCCGTTGCCCTTCAGGCCGTGCAGGCCCACCTCGAAGTGCTTCGTTCGCAGCGCGTTCTTGGCGTGGCAAGCAAGAACGTCAAAGATCATCAGTCGATCCTCACAAAGGTGCGTGATCGTGCCGGTTCTGGCCGCAGCCCGCAATCCGAGGTGAATCAGGCGGCTGCGCGCTTTCAGGGTGCGAAGGCGGCCGAGGTTGAAGCGCAGGGCCGCGCGC
>JBOFIL010000153.1:0-4791 GCA_051650165.1 Allobosea sp. | reverse complement strand
GACTGAACAATCAGCGGGAGAGAAGACCAGCGACAAGGCGGGCGATTAGCCGCTGATCCGGAGCAGGCCAGATGAGCATCACGCCTTTTTCCTTCAACACCACGCCGTCGATCATCTTCGGCGAAGGCGTTACTGCCCGCATCGGCGAGCTTGCGGCAGCAAAGCTTGGGCCCAAGGTGCTGGTGATCAGCGATGCCGGGCTCGTCAAGGCGGGGCTTGTCGCGCCAGCTTTGGAGCATCTCGCCCGCGCCGGCATCGAGACCGCGCTCTATGCCGATGTGGTGGCGGACCCGCCCGAAAGCGTGGTGATGGCTGCCGTGGCTGCTGGGCGGGCGCATAATGCCAGCGGCGTGATCGGGCTTGGCGGGGGTTCATCGCTGGATGTGGCCAAGCTGGTGGCGCTGATCCTGCGCTCCGGCGAGCAATTGGCGGATGTCTATGGTGTCGGCAATGCCAAAGGCCCGCGTCTGCCCTTGATGCTGGTGCCCACCACTGCCGGTACCGGCTCCGAGGTGACGCCGATCTCGATCGTGACCACTGGCGAGATCGAGAAGAAGGGTGTGGTTTCGCAAACCATCATTCCCGATGTGGCGTTACTTGACCCCGAACTGACGCTGGGCCTGCCGCCTGCCGTCACCGCCGCGACCGGCATTGATGCCATGGTGCATGCCATCGAGGCCTTCACTTCAGCGTCTGCCAACAACAATCCGGTTTCGCGCGCTTTGGCGAAAGAGGCGCTGGCGCTGCTGGGGGCGAATATCCGCATGGCGGTGAGTGATGGTGCGAACCGTGCAGCGCGTGGAGCGATGCTGCTCGGCTCATTGCTGGCAGGGCAGGCCTTTGCCAATTCGCCGGTGGCGGCAGTGCATGCGCTGGCCTATCCGCTGGGAGGAATATTCCATCTGCCGCATGGGCTCTCCAATGCGCTGGTGCTGCCCGAAGTGGTGCGCTTCAACCTGCCGGCGGCTGCGTCGGCCTATGCCGCGCTTGCACCCATCCTGTTCCCTGAACTGAGCGAGATGGCCGGCGAGGCTGAGCGTGCGGCGGCATTTGCGGCAAACCTTGCTGCGCTCTCAGTTGATCTTGGGTTGCCGCCAAGGCTGCGCGATGTCGGCATTCCGGAAGAGGCCCTGCCGCGCCTGGCCACTGAGGCGATGAAGCAGACGCGGTTGCTCGTGAACAACCCGCGCCCTGTCACTGAGGCGGACGCCTTCGCGATCTACAGCGCGGCGTGGTGAACGCGATGGAGGGACGCATCAAAGCGCCGCGCCCGGCCCGCACAACACGCGCTGATTACCGCGTGTTCCGCACCATCCCGACCCGCTGGGCCGACAATGATGTCTACGGCCATGTCAACAATGTTGTCTATTATGGCTGGTTCGATACGGCTGTGAATGCCTGGTTGATCGAGAATGGCTTGCTGGCAATAGCGGGCAGTGAGGTGACTGGCCTCGTGGCCGAGACCTCCTGCAGCTATTTCGAGAGCGTGGCTTTCCCCGAAGATGTCGAGATCGGCATCGCTGTCTCGAAGCTCGGGCGCTCCTCAGTCACGTATCGCACAGCTGTGTTTCGCAAGGGCGGCGACATGGCCATCGCGCAGGGGCATTTCGTGCATGTCTACGTCTCGCGCGCCACGCAAACGCCGGTGCCGATCCCGGACATGGCAAGGGCGCAGATGGAAGCCATCCGCGCCCTGTAACTGCCTTGCTGGTCAGCTTCAGTTGGTGATGCGGATGCTGCCGATCTGTGCGGCAATCGCCTGAAACACCGGGGTGAGCTGTGCGGCACTGCTGACCTCGTAGTAATTGCCGGGATTAGTGGCGCAGTCGCGGAGCAAGCCGGCATTGCCGTCAATCACGCGCACCGAATAGATGGTGATGCCCTGTGCCTTGGTGCTGGTGCAGGCAGCACGCGCGCGGTTGTCCATGTTGCTCTGGGATGAGGTGTGCTTGCTCTCGGTGTTATCGCCATCGGTGAGCAGGATCATGACGCGGTAGAGGCTGCTGGTCGAAGAGGGTGCCGCTTCCGTGAAGGGAGCTGCATTGGTCAGCAGGGCCTGCCCCCAGGAGACGCCCACCGTCAGGTTGGTGTTGCCCGATGGCTGCATGGTCGCCAGATGCGAGATCATGTTGCCGCTGTCGGTCCAGACATCCGCGAGCGGGCGAATGCGAGCAAGATTGTTCGAGCGGCAATTCACGGCCGGATGCAGGCTGGCGGTGTCGTTGAGATCGATGTTGCCGTCGGTTGCGTCGCGGCTGGTCGTGACATCACGATCCCACACACAGCCTTCCCAGTTGGCAGGTGTGGCGCGGGCCTGGCCGCTGGTGCCGCAGCCATTGCCGACATTGATGCCGCCAATCATGTTGCCGGCACGCGTGTCCTTGTCGCGATTGGCGAAGCGGAACCATGAGACGCGCTGTGCCTGATCATTGACGGCAGCATTGGTGCAATAGCCGCTGGTGGCCGGCGCATAAAAGTTGGTCGAGGTAATGATGCCGGTATTCACCGCATTCTGCACCGATTGCGGCATGCGTGCCGTGGTGTCGAATGGCACAATACCGACCTTCACCCGGCCAGCACTCCCGGCAGCATCCTTCATGATTTTCATGAAGCCGGTCGAAGGTGACGGGTTGGAGCAGGTCATGTCGCCACACAAGGCGCGCTTCAGCTCCTGCAGCTTGTTGCTGGATGCCATCGAGCCGGTGTTGTCGAGCACCAGCGCGATCTCGATGTTGAAATCGCCCCAGGTGGACTGGGCCTCGCCGCCAACTGTAATGGAATTGATGCCAATGATGCCCAGCATGGCTGTTGGCACCGTGGCCTGCGAGGCAACACGAATAACCTTTCCGGCACGGCTGACATTGACGCTGTCGAGCGTGAAACCGCCAGTGGTGGCGTGCAGGTTTGCCGTGATGAAATTGTGCGCACGCGCTGTAAGCTGCGCGTCAGACAAGGAGCTGCTGTCACGGGCGGCGGCCAGCACGGCGGCGTCCATCGAGCTTTGCAGTTTGGCGCGCGTCTGCACGGCCCTGCCATAATCAAGCGCAGCGGCAGACAGGCCAAGAACCGGCAATAATGAAAGCGCAAAAATGATGCTCACCGCACCGCGCTCGTCTTTTTTAAATCTCTCAAAAAATCGGGCCATCGCAAGGCTACCTCTTGCAAACCCCCGTCCCGCCTTGGTTGATGCCCCGTAAATATGACCCGGGACTGAATTAATTCGCTAAAATTTTATCGATCTCCGTTGTCTGCTGGTCATTCAGGGGATATGCGGGCGTGCATTCGGCGGTAACCTTTCCCGCAGGTTAACGCCATGCCTCTACAACTCCGCGTTGTTTAATCGCAATTGCTCAAAAAGGGCGCGCCAACCGTGTCGTTCCGCAACTCGACCCCGATCACTCCGGAGCTTGTCGCCCAGCATGGGCTCAAACCCGATGAGTATGCCCGTTTCATTGCCCTGATTGGCCGCGAGCCAACCTTAACGGAACTCGGCATTGTCTCGGCGATGTGGAACGAGCACTGCTCCTACAAATCGTCAAAGTTGCATTTAAAGAAATTGCCAACCAAAGCGCCCTGGGTGATTCAGGGCCCCGGCGAGAATGCCGGCGTGATCGACATCGGCGATGGCGAGGCTGTGGTCTTCAAAATGGAGAGTCACAACCATCCCTCTTTCATCGAGCCCTATCAGGGTGCAGCGACAGGTGTCGGCGGCATCTTGCGCGATGTCTTCACCATGGGTGCGCGCCCGATTGCGGCGCTCAACGCGCTGCGCTTCGGCTCGCCTGATCATCCGCGCACGCGCCATCTCGTCTCCGGCGTGGTGGCGGGCGTCGGCGGTTATGGCAATTCATTTGGCGTGCCGACGGTCGGCGGGCTCGTCGGCTTCGATCCGCGCTACAATGGCAACATCCTTGTCAACGCAATGGCTGTCGGCCTCGCGCGCTCGGACGAGATTTTCTACGCCAAGGCTTCCGGTGTCGGCAAAGCCATTGTCTATCTCGGCTCCAAGACCGGGAGAGATGGCATTCATGGCGCGACCATGGCCTCCGCCGAATTCGATGATGCCTCGGAGGAAAAGCGCCCGACCGTGCAGGTGGGTGACCCCTTCGCCGAAAAGCTGCTGCTGGAGGCTTGCCTGGAAATCATGGCAGCGGGCCATGTCGATGCCATTCAGGACATGGGTGCTGCGGGGCTGACCTGCTCGGCCGTGGAGATGGGCGCGAAGGGCGATCTTGGCGTGATGCTCGATCTCGACAAGGTGCCCTGCCGCGAGGATGGGATGAGCGCCTACGAGATGATGCTCTCCGAAAGCCAGGAGCGCATGCTCATGGTGATCAAGCCGGGGCACGAGGTGCCGGCGGAAGCCATCTTCCGCAAATGGGGGCTGGATTTTGCGGTCATTGGCCACACGACTGATGATCTGCGGTTCGTGATCAAGCATGGCGGCGAGGTGATGGCCGATCTGCCGATCAAGGAACTGGGCGACGAGGCCCCGGAATATGACCGGCCATGGGTGCCGACGCCGAAGAAGCCTGTGCTGGCGGCGGACATCATCAAGCCACCGATGGGCAACAGCGATGCCCTGCTCAAGCTGATTGGTTCGCCCGATCAGTCTTCGCGCCGCTGGGTCTATGAGCAATACGACACGCTGATCCTCGGCAATTCCGTCATCACGCCCGGCGGCGATGCTGGCATCGTTCGCGTCAATGACGGGCCGAAAGGTCTTGCCATGACCTGCGATGTCACGCCGCGCTATTGCGAGGCGGACCCCGTGGAGGGCGGCAAGCAGGC
>JBOFIL010000152.1:0-4918 GCA_051650165.1 Allobosea sp. | reverse complement strand
CCTGGTGCTGATCAACTGGGTGGATTTCTCCAATGGCTATGCCGGCATTTCCGGCATTCCGCGCCCCACCTTTTTCGGCATTCCATTCAATGCGTCCGATACGGGCTTTGCTGCCACCTTCGGGCTGGAGTTCACGCCGCTCTACCGCACCATCTTCCTGTATTACGTCATCCTGATGCTGTGCCTGCTCACGGCATACGTCTCCTTGCGCCTGCGCAAGCTGCCCGTGGGGCGCGCCTGGGAGGCGCTGCGCGAGGATGAGATTGCCTGCCGCTCGCTCGGCATCAACACCACCAACACCAAGCTGACTGCCTTCTCGATCGGCGCGATGTTCGGCGGCTTTGCCGGCTCGTTCTTCGCAGCAAGGCAGGGTTTCATCAGCCCGGAGAGCTTTGTGTTCATGGAGTCCGCCGTGATCCTCGCCATTGTGGTGCTGGGCGGCATGGGCTCGATGATTGGTGTTGCGCTCGCCGCCATTGTCATGATTGGTGGCACGGAAATCATGCGCGAGATGGATTTCCTGAAAGCCATCTTCGGCGCGGCCTTTGACCCCAGCCACTACCGGATGTTGCTGTTTGGTCTTGCCATGGTGCTGATCATGATCTGGAAACCGCGCGGTCTGATCTCGACGCGTGAACCCACAGCCTTCCTCAAGGAACGAAAATCCATTTCGGGCTCCCTCGTGAAAGAGGGGCATGGCTGATGCAATCCGCTCCTCAAGCCAAAGCGAATGCGCTTTCGATGACAGCCCCTCTTCTCAAGCTCGACCATATCACCATGCGCTTTGGCGGCCTCACCGCCGTCAATGACCTATCCTTCGAGGCCCGGAAAGGCGACATCACTGCGCTGATCGGCCCGAATGGCGCTGGCAAGACCACCGTGTTCAACTGCATCACCGGCTTCTACAAGCCGAGCGAGGGCATGATCACGCTGACGCAAGATAATGGTGCCAGCTTCATGCTGGAACGGATGCAGGATTTCCGCATCTGCTGGAAAGCGAAAGTCGCCCGCACCTTCCAGAACATCCGCCTGTTCCAGGGCATGACTGTCTTGGAGAATTTGCTGGTGGCTCAGCACAACCCGCTGATGATCGCCTCCGGCTTCACCTTTCTGGGCGTGTTGGGGCTTGGCGGCTACAAGGCCCGCGAGCGCGAGGCCATCGAGAAAGCCAAGCATTGGCTGGAGAAAGTGCGGCTGATTGACCGCGCCGATGATCCGGCAGGCGATTTGCCCTACGGCGACCAGCGCCGGCTCGAAATCGCGAGAGCCATGTGCACGGACCCGGTGCTGCTCTGCCTCGATGAACCCGCCGCCGGCCTCAACCCGCGCGAGAGCCTGGAGCTGAACAAGCTGCTGATCGACATCAAGAACGAGACCGAAACCTCGCTTCTCCTCATTGAGCATGACATGTCCGTGGTGATGCAGATTTCCGACCATGTCGTGGTGCTGGATTATGGCACCAAGATTTCCGACGGCACGCCCGATTATGTGAAGAATGACCCGAAGGTGATCGCTGCCTATCTCGGCGTGCCGGATGAAGAGGTCGAGGAGGCAGAAGCAGCCATCGACGCCACCGTGAAGACAGGAGGCAAGGCATGAGCGCGCCTCTGCTCTCCATTCGCGGCGTCCAGACCTTCTATGGCAAGATTCAGGCGCTGAAGGGCGTCGATGTCGATGTCAACCAAGGCGAGATTGTCACGCTGATCGGCGCGAACGGCGCCGGTAAATCCACCCTGATGATGACCGTGTTCGGCGCGCCGCAAGCGCGGGCCGGCACCATCACCTATGAGGGCAAGGACATCACAAAAACGCCGACGCACCTCATCGCGCGCATGGGCCTTGCCCAATCGCCGGAGGGGCGGCGCATCTTCCCGCGCATGACTGTCTATGAAAATCTGCAAATGGGCGCATCAGTCGATGGCTTTGCCCATTTCGAGCAGGATCTTGAGCGCATCTGCACGGTGTTTCCGCGCCTGAAGGAACGCCTGCAACAGCGCGGCGGCACATTGTCGGGCGGCGAGCAGCAGATGCTGGCGATCGCCCGCGCGCTGATGAGCCGGCCCAAACTCCTGATGCTGGACGAGCCCTCGCTCGGCCTGGCTCCGCTGATCGTGAAGCAGATTTTCGATGTGATCGCGGATCTCAACAAGACCGAGGGGCTGACGGTGTTCCTGGTGGAGCAGAACGCATTCCATGCGCTGAAACTCGCCCACCGCGCCTATGTGATGGTCAATGGCCTGATCACACTGAGCGGCACTGGCAAGGAGCTGCTCGCCAACCCCGCCATCCGCGCCGCCTATCTTGAAGGGGGAGGACACTGATGCAAGGCATTCTCTATGAAGAAACCTCGATCTGGCTGTTCCTTCTGGTCACCGTCATCATGGGCGGCTGGGCAGCCTGGATGACAGGCAAGGCGGTGGCGTCCACCTGGCGCGAACCCTGGACACTGGCGCTCTATATCCTCATCCTTGGAATGGCCGTGCGCTTCGTTCATTTTGCGCTGTTTCACGGCACATTGCTCTCGCCGAAATACTATCTGGTCGACACGATTATCCTGATGGTGATCGGCTTCCTTGGCTGGCGCCACACACGCACGAAGCAGATGACCACCCAGTATCGCTGGCTCTATGAGCGCACAGGCCCCTTCGGCTGGAAGGCAAAGGGGCAGCCCGGCGCTTGATCCTAATGCCGATTAACAGGCATCTGCCTCAATCTGCGGCGAAGTATCAAGAGCATGCCTGCTTTTGGCACGTGACAAGATGTGAAAATCGCGCAAGACTGCGCAAATCGGCGTTTATCGCGCCGTTCGGGAGGCCATTGCCTCCCAGTTGATTCTAAAGTCATCAGGGGAGTGAGAACTCATGAAAAAACTGCTGTTGAGCGGCATCGCGCTCGGCATGTTCGCATTTGCAGGCGCGGCCCAGGCCCAGATCAAGCTCGGCGTTGCCGGCCCGATCACCGGCCCGAACGCGGCCTTCGGCGCACAGCTGAAAAACGGCGTCGAGCAGGCTGTTGAAGACATCAACGCCGCCGGCGGCATCCTTGGCCAGAGGATCACTGTCTCGGTCGGCGACGATGTCTCCGATCCGAAGCAGGGTGTCTCGGTGGCCAACAAGTTCGTCGGTGACGGCGTCAAGCTTGTCCTCGGCCACTTCAACTCCGGCGTGACCATGCCAGCCTCCGAAGTCTATGCCGAGAATGGCATTCTCTTCATCACGCCGTCCGCCACCAACCCGAAGATCACCGAGCGTGGCCTCTGGAACGCGTTCCGCACCTGCGGCCGCGATGACCAGCAGGGCGCCGTTGCGGCTGATTACATCGTCAAGAACCTGAAGGACAAGAAGATCGCTGTCGTTCACGACAAGACGACCTATGGCCAAGGCCTTGCCGACGAGACCAAGAAGGCCATGAACGCCGCCGGCGTTCGCGAGGTCATGTATGAAGGCGTCAACACCGGCGAGAAGGATTTCTCGGCGCTGGTGTCGAAGCTGAAGGCCGCAGGCGCTGACTACCTCTACTGGGGCGGCCTGCACACCGAAGGCGGCCTGATCGTGCGCCAGATGCGCGACCAGGGCCTCAAGACCGTGATGATGTCAGGTGACGGCATCACCACCGATGAGTTCGCCACCATTGGCGGCCCGGGCGTTGAAGGCACACTGATGACCTTCCCGCCTGATCCGCAGAAGCGCCCGGAGGCCAAGGCCGTGCTCGCCAAGTTTGAGGCGCGCAAGTTCAAGCCGGAAGCCTACACACTCTACAGCTATGCCGGCGTGGAAATCTTCAAGCAGGCTGCGGAAGGCGCAAAGTCGCTCGATCCGAAGAAGATGGCCGAGTTCATGAAGTCCGGCTTCAAGTTCAAGACCGTGATCGGCGAAATCTCGTACGACAAGAAGGGTGACATCACCCGCCCTGACTACACCATGTACACATGGAAAAAGGGCGCTGACGGCAAGATCACCTATGTCGAGAATTGAGATTTTTTGACCAGGCCTCGGCTTGATCAATCTCACCTGAAATACAGCCCGCCCGGAGCGATCCGGGCGGGTTTTTATTCGCCGATGAAGCGTCTCACCCCAGCGCGCCAAGCGCCGGAAACGTCTCGATGAGCCAGAAGGCCATGCGCTCCATCCCGCCGGTGAGGAAAGCAATGCCGGTGATGACCAGTAGCCCCCCCATGGCCATCTCCACCTGCCGGTAGCGCCCGCCAAAGCCTCGCGCGAAGCCGATGAAGCGCTCGATGCCGAGCGCAGCTATGATGAAGGGGATGCCGAGCCCCAGCGAATAAACGCCGAGCAGGCTCATGCCGCGCGTAAGCGTATCGGCCGAACCCGCAACTGCGAGAATGGCGGCGAGGATCGGCCCGATGCAGGGCGTCCAACCGAACGCGAACGCGAGCCCCATGGCATAAGCGCCGAAAGGCCCTGCCGGGGCGCCGACCTGCATACGCTTCTCGCGAAACAGCAGGCCGATACGGAATGCGCCCAGGAAGTGCAGCCCCATGATGATGATGGCGATACCCGCCGCCCATGAGAGCGCCCAGAGATATTGCCTGAGGTATTGCCCGAGCAGGCTCGCGGTTGCGCCGAGCAGCACGAACACGGTTGAAAAGCCCGCAACGAAGGCGAAAGCCGTCAGCAGCACATCGCGCCGCACAGCACGCGCAGCGCCGCCCTCTTCCGTGATTTCCTCGATGGTGGTGCCAGCGAGGAAGCACAGGTAAGGCGGCACCAGCGGCAGCACGCAGGGGCTGAGGAACGACAGCATCCCGGCTATCAGCGCGGCAATATATCCAACATCGGTCATGGGAGGCTTCTAGCTGTTCAGACGGCACGCGCCAATGCGGCAGGTGGCGATGTGACGAAAGCGTGATTGCGCGAGTTTCGTTGCCTCACGAAACTCGCCGTCATGGTCGGGGGGG
>JBOFIL010000151.1:0-4387 GCA_051650165.1 Allobosea sp. | reverse complement strand
CACCATTGGCGGCGTTGGCCTCATGAATGATGTGGCTCAGCATGCCACGGTCGCTTTCAAGGCACCGGGCGAGGCGCTCATCCTCATTGGCGCAACGCAAGGCTGGCTCGGACAGAGCATTTACCTGCGCGATCTGTGCGGCGTTGATCTCTCTATCGATGCGGGCGGTGCGCCGCCGCCGGTCGATCTCGCCACCGAGCGCCGCAATGGCGAGTTCGTGCGCAGGCTGATTGTGGCCGGCAAGGCAAGTGCCGTGCATGATCTCTCCGATGGTGGCCTTGCGCTGGCATTGGCCGAGATGGCGATGGCCGGCAGTATTGGCGCGACGCTGACAGCGTTGCCTGCAGGAGCTGCGCATGCCGTGCTCTTCGGCGAGGATCAGGCGCGCTATCTGCTCACCTGCAAGGCGGAAGCGGCAACTGCGATCATCACGGCGGCCAACACAGCCGGCGTGCCTGCGCAAGCGCTGGGGCTGACCGGCGGCGATGCATTGCGCTTGCCGGGTGAAGCGCCCATATCTGTCGAAGCGTTGAAAACTGCGCATGAAGGCTGGTTCCCGGCCTATATGGCGGGATAGGTAGCGCAACCTCCTTTGCCGTCATGCTCGGCCTTGTGCCGAGCATCCACGGTTTTGACGGATCGAAGGAAGACGTGGATGGTCGGGACAAGCCCGACCATGACGATGGAGACCATGAACGCGATGCCAATGAAGGCCGAAGACATCGAGAGCATGATCAAGGCGGCGATCCCCGACGCCGAGGTCGAAATCCGCGATCTAGCCGGCGATGGCGATCATTATGCCGCGACCGTGACCTCGGCCGCCTTCAAGGGCCTCACCCGCGTGCGCCAGCACCAGATGGTTTATGCGGCGCTTCAGGGCAACATGGGCGGTGTGCTCCATGCGCTGGCGTTGACGACAGTGGCGAAAACCTGAAACTTACAGATGATCCGTGCGATCTTGAACCGCCTAGGCAGGAGACAGACCCATGACTGACGCAAACGCCAAGATCGACGCCGAAGTGCAGGGCAATGATGTCGTACTCTTCATGAAAGGTACGCCGCAATTCCCGATGTGCGGCTTTTCAGGCCAGGTGGTGCAAATCCTCAATCATGTCGGCGTGCCGTTCAAGGGCATAAATGTGCTGGATGATCAGGGCATCCGCGAGGGCATCAAGGCCTATTCCAACTGGCCGACGATCCCGCAGCTCTATGTGAAGGGCGAGTTCATCGGCGGCTGCGACATCACAAGAGAGATGTTCCAGTCCGGCGAATTGCAGAGCCTGCTCACGGAGAAGGGCATCACGCTCGCCACCGCGAGCTGAAATCTCGCCTAGCGCGCTGCGTTTATCAGCCGGAAGATGTCGGCCTGCACGCGCGGCGCGTCATCGATCGTGTAGTGGGTGGTGCCATCATCGGCGAGATCGCGGCGGCCTGCTGAGAGGTCGGCATTGATGAGCTCGCCGCGAAAGCCCTGCGCTGCTCGGACCGGCACACCCCAACCATCTGCAGAGAGATAGTAGTTCACCACCTTGCTCACATTGGCGGGGACTGCTGGCGGCACGGTGGGGTCTATCGTGATCACAAGCGAGACCCGCACACCAGCCTGGCCAAGCCATGCGGCGAGCGCGAGCGCATTGTTGCCCCCTAGCGAATGCCCGATGAGCACCAGCGGCCCGCGCTGCGCACCGGCCTTTCGCCGCGCCAGTATTTGCCCGCCAAGCTTGCGCCATTCATGATGGCTGCGCGAGACGGCGAAGCGGCCATTGCGGCGCAGAGCCCTCCCCATGTCGTTGATGCCGTTGGAGAACACATCATACTGCCCGCGCATGAGATAGATTTCGGGCGGGGCGGGGGGCGCTGCTGCGGCCTTGGTTCCTTGCGCGAGCGCCTGCATCTCGCCAAGCTCATGACTCAGCCCAAGCTGGAATGTCTCTGACTGAGGCAATTCGCTGCGGCGCGCTGGCTTGCTGGCTGGTTTTCTGGCCGCTGCGCCCCAGGCAGCATGAATGGCCCGCGCTAGCGCCCTGCCAGTGCAATCATATCCGGCATCATTGTTGTGAAGCCCGTCCCACGAGGTGAAATCCGAGGCGCTTGCGCCAGCGGCCTCGGCCTTCGCAAAAAGCTCATGCCGGCGGAAATGGCCCGCACCCGTGGCCTTGGCGGCATTCGCTACCAACGCGATCAGCGCCTCCCGCCCGCTCGACCACATCACCATCGGCGTGCGTTGCAGGTCCATGAGAATCACATCCGCCCCGGCGCCTTGCATCTGGCGGATGCCGGCGGTGATCTGCTCGGCGAAATCCGCGCCAAGTCCGCCCCAGGGCATCACCACATCATTCGCGCCAAGCTGCCAGATGACGATGTCGGGGCGGGCTGGAATCACCTCGCTGCTGATTCGCGCCAGCTGTCCGGGAATCGTCTCGCCATTTCGTCCCTGATTGATAATCTCGATGGAAAGCTGAGGGCGCAGCCGCTCAATCTCGCGCTGCATCACCTCCGGGTAGGTTGCAGCCCAGCTTGAAGCGCCAACCCCGCGGGTGGATGAGGAGCCCAAAGCCAGAATGCGCAGTGTGGTTTGGGTGTTTGTGGCCCGTCTTTCGACTAATTTCGCGGCTGATTTTGGCAATGACGCACCGATTCGCGGGCTTGCCGCTGCCGAAAGACAAACTTCAGCCGGCGAATGATTCTCGGCCTGAGCACTGCTCAGCATCGCGCCCGTGAGAAAAAAGACATAAAAACAGGCAAAAATCTTCTGCAATGGGGCTTTCCACGTCAGAGGGCGGTTCATTCTGTTGCGCATTTGCCTCACCCGCAACTTGATCACGCGACAAGCGCTGCTGCAATGCGGAATCAATCTTTTCGTAACCCCTAAATGATGATTGTTGGCGTGGGTTTCCAAACGGTCACCGTCATCCTGGCGGTTATCGGACGGACGCTGGAGGCCGATGCTCGCTGTTTGCGTCGTCGGTTCGAGGCAACCGCCCATAGGTAATGTCTGACGGTTAGTGTGTCTTTTTGGCACTACTCTCTCAAGGCTTTACCTCCTAGTGTGACGAGGTAACTCGCGTGTCTCGTCGAGTGCTGCAGCTAAACGAGGTTTTGAAATGAAGAAAATTCTGGTTGTCACCGTCGCCGCTCTCGCTGCTCTGAGCGTTGGCGCCTGCGCCACTGTCGGCAAGGGTAAGGGCAAGGGTAAGGCTCCGGCCCCCGTTGTCTCGGCTCCTGTCGTTACAAAGGGCTGATCACGAAAGTGATTCAAAGAGCGGGCGGGCCCGGGCCTGCCCGCTCTTTATTTTTTTGTGGCTACCCCATCAGGCTGTCGTTTCCTCTTCATGTTTGGTTCGGCGTTCAGCTGAGGCCCCAAACAGCCAGATCGATCGCTTTGGTCACAAAATTGGCGTAATCGGGCATTGATCTAACCTTACGGCAATGATCAAGCTTGTAGTGGATCAGGCTTGTAGTGTTTTTAGACGCGATGCCTTGAAAGCAAAGCTGCCTGGTCCTGCTGATGGCGTGTTTTGAAATTCGGTCTTTTCTGAAATTCCGGTCTTTGCGAGGTTGAACGACATGGCGTCCCTCTCCCTGACAGCTCGCTCACACATTCGTACGTTTTTAATCCGCATTTTCAGCGCGGTCATCCTGGCAGCATTGCCGGTATCCGTCGCGCAGGCGAGTGATGCCGAGGGCAGGCCGCTACTGCCGGATGCGATGATGCCGGGCTTGGCGCCGGCTCCAGCTGCTGCCCCTTCGGATTATTCCAGCACGGGCGGCCCGGCGGTTATCACCGTGCGTGGCTCGAATCGCAGCATCAGCTCGGCATCCTCCGGCGCGACTGGCCCTGCCGGTCTTGGCTATTACATTGATTTTCGCGCCCGCAGCGCCCTCAGCTATGGCCATAGCTTTGTGATGTTTGGCCGGCTCGATGCGCGCGGTCGCCAATTGTCGCGCGAGGTTGCCGGCTTGCATCCTGCCAGCGACAATCCGCAGGTTTACATGATCGGCCATCTCATCTGGGTGCCATCCGACACCGGCCCCAGTGATGGCGATATGGAAGACGAATACATGACCGCCCAGCACCGGGTGTTCCTGAACAAGGATCAGTATGACCGCGTGGTGGCCTATATCCGCAACCTGCAGAAAAGCTCGCCGATGTGGCATGCTGCGCTGTACAATTGCAGCTCATTCGTGGCGAGCATTGCCGGCTTCATGGGTTTCTCGGCGCCGGGGCATCTCGAATTTCCCGAAAATTTCGTCAATGGCATCAAGTCCCTCAATGGTGGTCGCAACATCATGGTGGAACAGGCCACTGCTGCTGCGCCGGCGAGCGATATCTACCGCTGATTGCTGGGTCGTCTGGCATCTCGTCACGTGTATCTTGACGAACCAC
>JBOFIL010000150.1:0-8852 GCA_051650165.1 Allobosea sp. | reverse complement strand
AATAGGCCTCAGCAAAACCAATATCGCCGCCCGAGAGCAGACGCCGCGCACAGCTGAGATCATGCACGATCAGATCAGCCTTGGGGCCATCGCCAGTGCCACCAACAACAAAGCTGGGACCACGCGGCAGGGTGATCGTCAGCTCGCCAAAGCTGAGCTTCATCGCGAATTGCATCGCATAGCGCTCGGCATGGGTCAGCGAACGGGTCGCTTCCTCGAAATTGAGCGATGTCAGCCGCACATTCTCGGCGACGGGTGAACGGTTGGTCTCTGGCATGGTCTCTTTCGTCATCTTGAAGTCATCCCGGCTCACGCAGCGTGGCCTTTGATGGCGGTCTCGGTCATTGTGGCAGAGGCAGGTGCTTCTTCCGCACCATAATCCGGTCTCTGGCGGATGGAACCGGGCGCATCAAAACTGATGGGTTGGGGCGGAGCAGGGCGTGTGACCAGCTTCACACCCTTGAGCCATAGTTTCAGCGCCTCCCAATGGATGCCGGCGACAACCTTCAGCGTCATGAATGGCAAGGCCAGGCAGGCTTTCAGCACATTGGCGCTCGTCATGTCCTGACGCTTGCCAGAAAAGGTTGCGGCCAAAATCGGCCCTTCGCGGTCCGTTTCGAGAATGCGGATGGTGAGCGCCTCGCCGGGTGGGCGGATGCGGAAGTGATAGCGCTGCGCCATGTCGATGAAGGGCGAGACATAGAACAGCTTGTCGCGGGCCTGTCGCAGGCCTGCCTCGTTGATTTCGCCGGGTTTCACGGGTGCAACATAGGAATGGATTTCGCCGAAGGTGTTGCGCACCTCATAGACCAGCAATGCGAGCCTTCCCGCGCTGTCATAGCAATAATAGACCGACAGCGGATTGAAGACGAAGCCGAGCAGCCGAGGATAGGCATTGAGCAGGATGCGCCCGCCGGTGAGGTCAACACCGGCCGCAATCGCGAGCTGGCGCACATGCTGGCTGAGGCTCACACCATCTGCCGTGCCGCCCACCCCGCCATGATCGCGCTCGTTGAAGCCAAGCAGATTGAAGCGATTGACCGAGAAGAGCCGTGATTGATGATGCGCCTCATCCAGCCGGTCGAGATCTATCAACAGTGTGAACACCTTGTAGGCGAATCGATGCGCCTTGGGCTTGAAGCGCGCATGCATCACATCGCCCGGATAGAGGCTGACAGCGGCCTGCGGCGGCTCGAACAATGGGAAAGATTGTGCTGGGGGTTCCGGCATCAGCTCACTCTGCCGGAATGGCCGCAGTCGCGGTTTGCCATGGCACGCTGGCACCGAGCGCAGCAGCAGCGGCGAGGCCGGATTTCAGCCCATCCTCATGGAAGCCATAGCCAGTCCACGCGCCGCAGAACCATGTGTGCCGCTGGCCTTGAATTTCGCTTAGGCGACCCTGTGCTGACACAGCTCCGGCGTCGAATTGCGGGTGCGAATAGTTAAATCGCCCGAACACCTTGTCAGCACGTGGTGGCACAGGCGGGTTCAGCGTGACGAAAACGGGATGTTTTCTGTCAATGTTCTGCAGTGCATTCATCCAGTAGGTGAGGGTGAGGTCAGCTTCGGGATCATTGGCGCGCAACACATTCCACGCGGCCCAGGCCGCCTTTCGCTTCGGCATCAACGCCTCGTCATGATGCAGCCAGACGTCATTGGGGCGGTATTTGATGGCACCGAGAATATCGCGCTCGGCATCTGACGCATCCGGCAGCATAGCCAATGCCTCATCGGAATGTGCGGCAATGATGACATGATCGAAATGCTCGTCATTGCCGGCGCTGTCTGTGATCACAACACCCAGATCATGCCGCTTGATAGAGGCAACACCGACACCTTGCCGGATGCGATCCTTGAACGGTGCGGTCAGCTTTTCGACATAAGCGCGCGAGCCCCCTGTCACTGTGCGCCATGTCGGGCGGTTCCAATGCAGCAGGCGGTGGTTCTGAAAGAAGGCGAGAAAACTCGCGGCAGGAAACTGCGCGAGCCTTGCCGGCGGCATCGACCATATCGCCGCGCCCATCGGCACAAGATACTCCTCGCGAAACCGCGCCGAATATTTGCCGCGCTTGAGGTATTCATCAATGGTGATAGTGCCGAGCCGGTTGGCGGCCAGATCGGCCAGGGCCGCGGCATTGAAGCGAAACATTTCCCGTATCATGTTGAAATGCCCCAGAGAAATGATGTTACGCCGGCGCGCGAACAGCCCGTCCAGAATGCGCGTGGCGCGCCCGGCCCATTCGGCCTTGCCCCCACCGGATGAGACAGAAAACCCCATGTCAGACGCCTCGTTCGCCACACCAAGATGGGCCAGCAATGCGACGAAATTCGGATAATTCAGCTCATTGTAGACGATGAAGCCGGTATCGACCGCGATGTTGCGGCCCTGATGCACGATGTCGATGGTCGCTGAATGGCCGCCAATGCGCGGCTCCTTCTCGAAGATAGTGACGTCGTGATCGGTGGACGTCACCAGAGACCAAGCGGCAGAATTGCCAGCAATGCCGGTGCCCACAACAGCAATACGCATCAAATACACCCCTCGGCCATTCCCGGCTCAATGCCGTCGTCCAAAACCATTACGCCGTCAAACGACATTTGGTTTCAAAGCTGAAAGTGCGGCCAGCGCGCGGGCCCGCGCCGCATCATGATCGACAACAGGTTTGGGGTAATCAACGCCGAGCTTCACTCCTGCGCCAAGAAGGATTGCGGGAGGAGCCTCCCAAGGCCGGTGGATCAAATCCTGCCTGAGTTTGCCAAGCTCCGGCACCCAGCGGCGGACATAATCGCCGGCTGTGTCGAACTTCTCGCCCTGTCCGAATGGATTGAAAATCCGGAAGTAGGGCGCGGCATCAGCACCTGTGCCGGCCACCCATTGCCAGCTCGCCGTGTTGTTGGCGGGGCACGCATCCACCAGCGTATCCCAGAACCAGCGCTCGCCCTCGCGCCAATCGAGCATGAGGTGCTTCACCAGAAACGAACCGACGACCATGCGCACGCGGTTGTGCATCCAACCCGTGGTCCAGAGTTCGCGCATGCCGGCATCAACGAGCGGATACCCGGTCTGGCCCTTCTGCCAGGCCTTGAGCGCGGCCGAATCACTGCGCCAAGCGAAGTCATCAAACTTCGGATTGAAGTTCCGGGTCGCGAGCTCCGGGTTGTGGAACAGCAGATGGAATGCGAATTCGCGCCAGCCAATCTCGGCAAGGAACTTGTCGAGATCGCGCTCTGGCGCGCGCGATTGCCCGCTCATCACGGCAGATTTGGCGGCATGCCACACTTGCCGTGGGCCGATCTCGCCGAATCGCAAATGCGGCGAGAGCTTCGAGGTCGAAAGATAATCGGGCCGGTTGCGATCCTCGCCATAGCCCTTGAGCGCACCTTCAAGAAACACATCCAGGCGGTTTGCGGCCCCTGCCTCGCCCGGTTGCCACTCAGCACGCATGCCTGTCGCCCAATCGGGCGATGTCGGCTCGAAATCAAGCGAATCAATCGAGCGGCAAAGCGGCTCCAGTGCAGGCGGCAGGCTGGCAGCTTGAATGCGTGCCGGGGCTGGCACCGGCGAAGCCGGCTCGCCCAGCGCACGGGCCGCGCGCCAATAGGGCGTGAAAACCTTCATGGGCGTGCCAGCCTGCGTTGTCACCTCCCAAGGCTCATTCAAAAGGTGGCTGTTAAAGGTCTCGGCAGCGATACCTTGCGCCTTCAGAGAGGCCTTGATGGCGGCGTCGATGTCGCGCTCCGCCTGGCCATACCGCCGATTCCAGAACACGGCACCTGGCTTAGCCGCTTGCACGATCTGATCAATCAGACCTGCGCAAGCACCTGACATCACATGCAGCTTGCCGCCTTTTGCCTGTATTTCGGCAGAAAGTGCCTTGAGAGAGCGGCTTAACCACCATTTTGATGCAGCCCCAAGCCGGCGAGGGCCCTGGCTGGCATCATCCTGAATGTAAACACAGAAAACAGGTGCGCCGCGCCGGATGGCTGCTGCGAGTGCCGGATTGTCGGCCAGGCGCAAATCATCACGGAACCAGACAAGGCTGGGCGATTGGTCAATCACGGATGCAGGGGAGTGCGTGTCGGTTGCGTTCATAATCCACAGCTAGCGCATGTGTCAGCATAAGCCAGCCGGCAATTCCTGCATGATTGTCGCAGGCAGGCCCCTCAGGTGAGGCCGGCAGAACCATTTGCACACACGAAAACGCCCGGAAGCCTTGCGGCAACCGGGCGAAATACGGCGCTTTCACGCGAATAACTGGCTCCGGGAGCAGGATTCGAACCTGCGACCATCCGATTAACAGTCGGATGCTCTACCGCTGAGCTATCCCGGAACGGCAGGCTGGGGCGTATAGCACGGTGCACGACCTACGCAAGCCCGAAGCGCGCATGCAGATGTTTAAACGAACAATCCATAACCAGTTGTAAAGCCTGCTCGTGAATTTTGCCGACGCTTGCCGGTTGCGGTCGCGGCATTGCCCTTGCTATAGGCGAAGCGGTCCGCAGCGCGGAACAGAGGCCTCGTGGCGGAGTGGTGACGCAGAGGACTGCAAATCCTTGCACCCCGGTTCGATTCCGGGCGAGGCCTCCAGCGCTGCAGTTGAACGGGTTAGCCAACATGGGTTTGCAAGGCAGGGGTTGATCGCATGGCCACAGGCACAGCAGGAACCTCGGGCAACGAAAGCGTGGCTGCATTGCGCGCTGCCAGCCTGCGCCGCGCCATGGTCGATTGCCAGATCCGCACCTACGATGTCACCGACCGCGCCGTTCTTGCCGCCATGGATGAGGTGGCGCGTGAGGCCTTCATGCCTGGATATGATCCAGAGCTTGCCTATCTGGACCGCGCAGAGACAATCCACGCGCCAGAAGGCGGATCACGGACCATGCTGACACCGATGGTGTTGGCCCGTATGCTGCAATTCCTCGACGTGCAGGCAGGCGAGAAGGTGCTCGATTACGCAGGCGGGGCAGGATATTCGGCTGCAGTCATGTCTGCGATGGGTGCCAAGGTTGACGCGGTTGACTCTGCTTCTGGCCTGTCGAGCCTGGCGCGCGCGGCTCTTGATGCCGCGCATCATGGCGATGTCACCACATCACCGATGCTGAATGCTGCGCATGCAGGTTTCGACGCCATCCTGATCAATGGTGCCTGTGAGACGCAGCCAGATGCCATTCTGGCAAGGCTTGCGACGAATGGCCGCGCGATTGCGGTGATCGGACAGGGCAGGGCGGCAAAAGTCATGCTTTATCAACGCTCAGGTGATGTAATTGCGGGGCGGATGGTGTTTGACGCGGCTGCCCCGATGCTTGACGAATTCCGTAAGCCTGCGGAATTTGTTTTCTGAAGGGCTGCTGCTGTCGCATATTTGCGGCAGTCGTGAGTTTTGCGTTGTCTGGCCGCATAGTTGCGTTGGCGAAGCCGGGGCGGGGCGTATATGAGTGAATGCGGCAGAAGCCGCGCCAGTATGGTCTGGCGTGCATTTGACAGAATTGTCTTGGTGAGAAGCTCCGTGGGTTGCATGCGGCATTTGAAGGCGAGGTTGCTCGCCTCTGGTTTGGCACTGGCTGTGATTGGATCGCCTGCGGGCGCGCAATCGCTGGATTCAGCCCTGTCACGTGCCTATGAGGCCAATCCGACATTGAATGCCCAGCGTGCGGCGCTGCGTGTGGTCAACGAAAACGTGCCCCAGGCTCTTGGCGGCTATCGCCCACGCGTCAACGCGACTGTCGATGCAGGCCGGCAGTTCAACGACAACAAGTCGATCACAGGCGCGGGTCGCCAATCCAGCGAATCAAATTTCTTCACCAGCCCACGTGGCGCTGCGCTGACTGTTGACCAAACCATCTACAATTTTGGCAAGACTGGCGCGCAGGTGAGCCAAGCCGAATCACAGGTGCTCGGCCAGCGCGAGACCCTTCGCAACACCGAGCAGAATGTGCTTCTCGATGCTGCCACAGCCTACATGAATGTGCTGCGCGACACCGCAATCCTCAACCTGAACAACAACAACGTCGAGGTTCTGGAAGAACAGCTGCGCCAGACACAAGACCGTTTCCAGGTTGGCGAAGTCACACGTACAGACGTTGCACAGGCACAGGCGGCGCTTGCCGGTTCGCAATCGCAGGCAATTCTGGCAAAATCCAACCTCAAGACCAGCCTCGCGCGCTATCGCCAGCAGGTCGGCTCTGAGCCAAAGAAGCTTGCTCCCGGCAAGGGCATCGAGCGCCTTTTGCCCAAGGCGCTGCCCGCAGCGCTCAACCTCGCAATGGTCGAGCATCCAGCCATCATCGCCTCGCAGCATGGCGTTGACGCAGCTGAGCTGAATGTGAAGGTATCAGAAGCCGATCTCTATCCGGTGATCGGCGTGACGGGCACAGTGCAACGCCGCTATGACACCGCTTCGGCGGGCGATGAGCGATTTTCAGCCAGTGTCGTCGGGCGAATTACCATCCCGCTCTATGAGGCGGGCGTGACCTATTCGCGCACCCGCCAGGCCAAGGAAACCGCTGACCAGCGCCGCATCGAGGTCGAAAGCCAGCGTGATACAGTGCGCGCGGCGGTGATTTCTGCCTGGGGTGGCCTGGAGGCCTCCAAGGCTCAGATTGAAGCCGCGCAAGCTCAAGTGACAGCCGCTGAAACCGCACTGAACGGTGTGCGCGAAGAGGCCAAGGTAGGCCAGCGTACGACGATTGATGTGCTCAATGCACAGCAGGTGCTGCTGAATTCCCGCTCGACACTGGTCACAGCCCAGCGTGACCGTGTGGTTGCGTCTTATGCCGTGATGTCGGCGATCGGCCGGCTTTCAGCCAGAAAGCTGAGCCTCAAGGTTGCCCAGCATGATCCGCGCCGTCATTATGACCAGGTGCGCGACAAATGGTGGGGCCTTCAGACACCCAGCGGGCAATAAGCCCGAAATTGGTCCTCGCGACATTTTCCGGGGGCATCTCATCGAAGCTTTCTGTTGATGGAACTTGCCCGCTATTGTGGCGGAGGCATGCTTTGCAATAGTTTATTTACCTTATGTGGCGATTCCTGAGTGCAATCGCAGTCAAAGCGTATGGAGCTAAACTGGCATGTCGGCCCAGCCCAAGCCAAACGATCCGTCGATGGAGGATATTCTTGCCTCAATCCGCAGGATAATTGCAGACGATCAAGCCAAGGTGGCACAACCCACCGCTGCGCCTGCTCCAGCTCATGATGATGTGTTGAATCTTGGCCCGGCCATGCGCGCCATAGAGCAGGCTGACACATCGACCAGCGCCGGGCAGGATGATGTCGATCTCATGTTCCGCGAGACTGAGCAGGACGAGGTTCTGGATGGTCAGGGTGCCATCGACAACCTGTTTGATGCTGTCGATGACCTGGCTCCTGAACCAGCCTATGAGCCTGAACTCGATATGCGACGCGATCCCATAATCGAGCCGCATGATCTGCCGCTGATTGCCGCGCCCAGGCCCATGCGCCAGCCGGAGCCGGAACCCACCCATCTGCTTTCATCTGCGACGGGTGCATCGGTGTCTGGCGCGTTTTCACAGCTTGCCCACACGGTCTTGTCGCAAAACGCACGCACCCTTGATGATCTGGTGCAGGAAATGCTGCGACCGATGCTCAAGGGCTGGCTGGATGAAAACCTGCCTGCGCTCGTGGAGCGATTGGTCAAGGCAGAGATCGAGCGTGTCGCACGCGGCGGCAAATAGCGCGAAGTTTTTGGCTGATACAGCCGCGCTGGTAGCTAGCAGCGCCAGGCGGCCAGAACCTGTTGGCTTATGCCAGTGATTTCAGCCGTTTGCGAAGGACGCGCTGAGCGCCAAGATTAGACATATTTTTGTTTTTAGCTTGAATTGGGCCTGAAACGGCCATTAAACCCAGTGCATGGCGTTTTTTTACAAGTAAAGAGGTATGTCTCCAATGGAAAACCGCAATATTTCCATGCCCGCTTCCCTCGCGATGACAGACGCTGCACCATTCGGATTGGATGATACCGACAGTGTCAGCGAAAGTTCAGAGCAGCCGGAGAGTGGCCCTCATCCAGATCGCAATCCAATTTTCAGCCAACTCGTGAAATCTGACGAGGATGTCATCGGTCTTGTTGCCTATGCTCTTTACAAGCAGAGCAAGCGCGACTGGATGATCGCCTTTGGCAATGCACATAAGCGTGCGCCAAACGAGGCCGAGCTTCGCGCATTCATCGTCGGCGAACGGACAGACCGACGCATCGTGACCTATCGCAGGCTTGCCGAGGATGTCCTCGGGCATTTCCACAGCAAGGGAACAACCACCAAATCATTGATGGTGCACTCTGAGGCACCGGTGGCAACAGTCGCCTCGACGTCGGGCGCAGGCAGTCAGGCCATTGCAAAGATGAGTGCCTCATCGGGAAAGCAGGACAGTTTTCTGGGGCGTGCGGGAACCACCGCGAAGATCGCTATCGTTGGGTTCGGGTTGCTGCTCATCACCTATCTGGTTGGCTCACGCCTGCTGGGGCGCTGATCTATTGTAACGCTTGGATCCTTGTAGCGGCTCGCAAGCTCCGTGTGGCTAAGGGCCGCAAAGGCTGGGGTGAATTGCTCAGCCCACACGCCCAAGTCACAGCCCGAGTCATAGCCCATTTCACGCGACGCAAGCCACGTAAACGTTGACGCGCCCTGACGGATTGAGCACACAGAATTCAGGTCATTGAATTGAAAAGGCCGGGAGATTCCCGGCCTTCCTATTTCTGGTTGCGAACGATCATGATGGACAACAGATTTGAGCCAGCGGCCATTGAGGCACGCATTGCGGCGGCATGGGAAGAGACCGGCGCGTTCCGGGCCGGCAGGGCGGGGCGCGAAAACGCTGACCCGTTCTGCATCGT
>JBOFIL010000149.1:0-1642 GCA_051650165.1 Allobosea sp. | reverse complement strand
TGGCTGAATGATACTCGAACAACCCGCCGCAGATCGCCGCCGCTACGGAAGCGCCCAGCAGCATTGCCGGCAGGCCGGCATCAATGCCAGCCACCACCGCAGCCATGACGAGCCCGGCAAGCGCCAGCGAAATGCCGGCAGCCAGCACATCGAGCGTGGCGCGCACCTCTGGTTCATCGGCGCGGGTGCGCTCTGAATAGAAGCGCTGCGCCGCGTATTTCAGCCAGTCGATGCAGGAGGCCATGACCAGCACCATCAGCGATGCGCCGATGGCATAGCGCCCGAACTCGGCGGGCCCCAGAAAATACGCGACCAGCAGCCCCAGGATAAAGTTGATCCCGGCATTCAAAACAAAGGCGAGAAGCAGGATCATGCGGGTGGTGCGACTCAGCGCTGACGATGGGCCTATGCTCGACCTGCCTAGCGGGTTTGGGCCGTTGCCCGCAAGTTGGCGAAGCCTGCAAGAGAGCTGATCAGGGTGAGCGGGTTGCATTATCTGCGCTTCACGCTGCAAGGCACTTCTGCCAAGAGCGGCTGATGCGTTTCACACCTCCTCCCTTGCGCCCTGTCACCGATGCCGATGGCGCGGGTCTGGCCCGGCTGATCGCGGCCTGTTTTGCCGAATATGAGGGCTGCTTTTATGAGCCGGCGGAGTTTCCTGAACTCATCGCCCCTGCCACGCATTATACCGCGCGCGGCGCGGAGCTTTGGGTGATGGGAGATGGGCTGCGCATTCTGGCCAGTGTCGCGATCACGCCCGTTGCGAACCAGCGCGCCTGCGAGATCACCAAGGTCTATCTTGATGCAGGGTTGCGCGGCTCTGGCGCAGGTGAGGCGCTGATGGCCCATGCCAGCGCGCGCGCGGCCAGCCTTGGCTGGCCAGACATGGTGCTCTGGACCGACACGCGTTTTGCCCGTGCACATCGCTTTTACGAGAAGCTCGGCTTCATGAAGTGCCCGGTCATCCGCTATCTCGCCGATGTCTCGGCCAGCTGGGAATACCGCTATGAGAAGCGGGCAGTTGCACCTGTTGCCAAGGGCGATGTGCCGGCATGAACGCAGCAAAGCCCTATATCATCGCGACGCTCGGCGTCGGCCTGCTCACCGCCATGGACGGCGTGGTGAAGGACCTGATGCTGGGTCTGCCTTTCATCCAGGCGGTATTCCTGCGCTTTGCAGCAGGGGCGGTGGTGGCACTAGGCGTTATCGCGCTTGTGCGTCCACCCATGCCCGATGGCGTGAGCATCCGCGCCAACCTCATCCGCGTGCCCGTTGTGGTGCTTACGGCCTCAAGCTTCTTCCTGTCGGTGCGCGAATTGCCGCTGGCGGAGGCGATTGCGCTGTCATTCCTCTCGCCGGTGTTCGTCGCGATCATGGGGTTATTCTTGCTGAAAGAGCGGCTCGACAGGCGCATCATCCTGGCGCTCGGCTTCGGCTTTGCCGGCATGATGGTGATGCTTGCGCCCAAGCTGATGCAGGGTGTGTCCGGCTCCAGCTTGGGTGTGGCCGCAGCCTTAAGCGCTGCCGTGTTCTATGCGCTCAATCTCGTGCTGCTGCGCCAGCTCGCGCAGCGCGATCCGCCGCCCATCATCGTCGCTTTCCAGAATGCCGGCCCGACGCTGGTGCTGGCGATTCCGGCGCT
>JBOFIL010000148.1:0-8417 GCA_051650165.1 Allobosea sp. | reverse complement strand
GATCTGAAGCTCATCTGGGGCGTCGGGCCGAAGCTCGAAAAGGTGCTGAACGGCATGGGCGTCTGGCATTTTGATCAGATCGCCGCCTGGTCGAAAAAGAACCTCGCCTGGGTCGATGAAAATCTCGAAGGCTTTTATGGCCGCGCCGAGCGCGATGACTGGATCGGCCAATCCAAAAAACTCGCCAAGGGCTGGCGGCCCGAAAAGGCCGCAGGCGACAAGCCGGTGAAAAAGGGCTGAGATGATGCTGGCTGACAAGGATCGTATCTTCACCAATCTCTATGGCCATCATGGCGCGGATCTGAAATCCGCCATGAAGCGCGGCGCATGGGATGGCACCAAGTTCCTGCTGGAGCAGGGCCGCGACTGGATAATCGACGAGATGAAGAAGTCCGGCCTGCGCGGGCGCGGCGGGGCGGGCTTCCCCACCGGGCTGAAGTGGTCGTTCATGCCCAAGTTCTCGGATGGGCGGCCATCCTACCTTGTTGTGAATGCGGATGAGTCCGAGCCCGGCACCTGCAAGGACCGCGAGATCATGCGCAATGATCCGCACACGCTGGTGGAAGGCTGCCTGATCGCGTCATTCGCGATGGGTGCGCACGCGGCCTATGTCTACATTCGCGGCGAATACATCGCCGAGCGCGAGGCGCTGCAAAAGGCAGTGGATGAGGCCTATGCCGCCAACCTCATAGGCCAGAAGAACAAACATGGCTATCCGTTTGATCTTTATGTGCATCACGGCGCTGGCGCCTATATCTGCGGCGAGGAAACCGCGCTGCTGGAATCGCTTGAAGGCAAGAAGGGAATGCCGCGCCTGAAGCCGCCATTCCCGGCCAATGTCGGGCTTTATGGCTGCCCGACCACGGTCAACAATGTCGAGAGCATTGCGGTCGCGCCCACCATTCTGCGCCGCGGCGGAGCCTGGTTCGCCGGCATCGGCAACCCGAACAATGTCGGCACCAAGCTGTTCTGCGTATCAGGCCATGTGAACACGCCGTGCAATGTGGAAGAGGCGATGGGCCTCACCTTCCGCGAGCTGATCGACCGGCATTGCGGCGGCGTTCGCGGCGGTTGGGACAACCTCAAGGCCGTCATCCCCGGTGGCTCATCGGTGCGCATGGTGCCGGCCGAGCAAATCATCGACACGCCGATGGACTTTGACTCGCTCTCCAAGCTGCGCTCCGGCCTCGGCACGGCGGCGGTGATCGTGATGGACAAATCCACGGACGTCGTGCGCGCCGTCGCGCGGCTGGCGCATTTCTACAAGCATGAGAGCTGCGGCCAGTGCACCCCCTGCCGCGAGGGCACGGGCTGGATGTACCGCGTGCTGATGCGCATGGCGGAAGGCCGCGCGCAAAAGCGCGAGATCGACATGCTGCTCGATGTCACCAAGCAGGTGGAGGGGCACACCATTTGCGCGCTGGGCGACGCGGCTGCCTGGCCGATCCAGGGCCTCATCGCGCATTTCCGTCATGAAATCGAAGCCAAGATCGACGCTTATGCGGCCAACCCGCATTCGGAGCCGGTGAAGATGCAGCCTGACAAGCTGATCGCGGCGGAGTGATAAGCATGAAGCTCGAAGGGCAGAAGCAGAGGCTTGAAGTACGAGACGCCGATCTATCCGGCTCCGTTTTCGATAACGTCAATATTTCGGGGGCGAGTTTCGAGAATGTGAACCTTTCAGGCTGTTCCTTTGAGGATATCAACATGTCTGGGTGGCGCGTTCACAACGTCAACCTTTCTGGCCTTCGCATAGACAAGGCCAACCTTGCAGGTGCCTCGATCAAGGACGGGCGTCTTGAAGGCATGACAATCAACGGCATTCTTGTCACAGACCTGCTCGCCTTTTGGCAGGCAGGTCACGAGGCGAAACCACAATGACAAAACTCCTCATTGACGGCATCGAGGTCGATGTTCCGGCGGATTACACTCTGCTTCAGGCCTGCGAGGTGGCGGGGGCGGAAGTGCCGCGCTTCTGCTTTCATGATCGGCTGTCGATTGCCGGCAATTGCCGCATGTGCCTTGTCGAGGTGAAGGGGGGGCCGCCCAAGCCCCAGGCGAGCTGCGCGATCGGCGTGCGCGATTTGCGCCCCGGGCCCAATGGCGAGCCGCCTGTGGTGCTGACGACTTCGCCGATGGTGAAGAAGGCGCGCGAAGGCGTGATGGAATTCCTGCTGGCCAACCATCCGCTCGATTGCCCGATCTGCGACCAGGGCGGCGAATGTGATCTGCAAGATCAGGCGATGGCGTATGGCGTCGATTCATCGCGCTATGCCGAGAACAAGCGCGCGGTCGAAGACAAATATATCGGCCCGCTGGTGAAGACGACGATGACGCGCTGCATCCATTGCACGCGCTGTGTCCGCTTCATCACCGAGGTGGCCGGCGTGTCGGAGCTGGGCGCGATTGGCCGCGGCGAGGACATGGAGATCACCACCTATCTCGAAAAGGCGATGGTCTCGGAGTTGCAGTCCAACGTGGTGGATCTGTGCCCCGTCGGCGCGCTGACCTCGAAGCCCTATGCCTTCAATGCGCGGCCCTGGGAATTGTCCAAGACCGAGAGCATCGACGTGATGGATGCGGTGGGTTCCGCCATCCGTGTCGATGCGCGTGGCCGCGAGGTGATGCGCATTCTGCCGCGCGTCAACGAGGCGGTGAACGAGGAATGGATTTCCGACAAGACCCGTCATGTTGCTGATGGCCTGAAGACCCAGCGTCTGGACGCACCCTATGTGCGGGTCAATGGCCGCCTTCAGCCCGCAAGCTGGAACGATGCATTTGCTGCCATTGCCGCCAAGGCAAAGGGCATTGCGGGCGAAAAGATCGGCGCGATTGCGGGTGATCTGGCCAGCGTCGAGGAGATGTTCGCACTGAAAACGCTCATCGCCTCGCTGGGCTCTGCCAACATGGATTGCCGGCAGGATGGCGCAGCGCTTGATCCCACGCTGGGCCGCGCAAGCTACCTCTTCAATGCCGGCATTGCGGCTATTGATGAGGCAGATGCCGTGCTGCTGATAGGCTGCAATCCGCGCAAGGAAGCGCCGATCATCAATGCGCGCATTCGCAAGCGCTGGCTGAAGGGCGGGCTGCTTGTTGGTGTCATCGGCGAGAAGATCGATCTAACCTATGATCATAACCATCTCGGTGCCGGGCCTGAGAGCCTCGCCGAGCTGGTGAAGAACCATTCTGCCATCTCGAAGAAGAACCCGATAGTGCTGGTGGGGCAGGGCGCGTTGACCCGGCCAGATGGCATGGCGATCCTCTCGCTGGCGGCGAAGTTCGCGGTGCAGATCGGCGCGGTTCGTGAAGGCTGGAACGGATTCGGCGTGTTGCACACCGCCGCTGCACGCGTCGGCGGGCTCGATCTTGGCTTTGTGCCGGGAGAAGGCGGAAAAACCGCTGCACAGATGACCAAAGGCGGCGTCGATCTGCTGTTCAACCTTGGCGCGGACGAGATCGAGATCGGCCAAGGTCCATCGACTGCGCCATTTGTGGTCTATATCGGCAGCCATGGCGACACGGGCGCGGCCCGCGCTGATGTGGTGCTGCCGGGCGCGGCCTATACCGAGAAATCAGCGACCTTCGTGAACACAGAGGGGCGTGTGCAGATGACCAACCGCGCCGGCTTCCCGCCGGGCGAAGCACGCGAGGATTGGGCGATCTTGCGGGCATTGTCAGCGGCGCTTGGGCATACGCTGCCTTTCGATACGCTCGCCGGCTTGCGCGCCGCGCTTTATGCCGCGCATCCGCACATGGCGGCGCTGGATCAGGCTGAACCCGCTGATGCTGCGGCCGTGACAAAGCTCGCGGCGATTGGCGGCAAGCCGGATAAGGCCGCTTTCAGCCAAGCCATTGATGATTTCTATCTGACCAACCCGGTTGCGCGCGCCTCGGCCATTCTCGCGGAATGCTCGGCTCTTGCGGCGGGTCGCATGGCCCAGGCAGCGGAATGAGGATCTGACAATGGATTGGCCAACCCTTATCCTCAGCCTCGCGATCATCGTCGGCAAAAGCTTGCTGCTGCTGGTCGCGCTGCTCGTGTTCATTGCCTATATTCTTTATGCTGACCGCAAGATCTGGGCAGCTGTGCAGCTCAGGCGCGGGCCGAACGTGGTCGGCCCCTGGGGCTTGCTGCAATCCTTCGCTGACCTTCTGAAGTTCGTGCTGAAAGAACCGGTGATCCCGGCGGGGGCCAACAAGGGGCTGTTCCTGCTGGCCCCTCTGCTGACTTGCGTGCTTGCATTGGCGGCCTGGGCAGCGATCCCGGTCAATGAGGGCTGGGCGATTGCCAACCTCAATGTCGGCATTCTCTACATTTTCGCGATCTCGTCTCTGGGCGTTTATGGCGTCATCATCGGCGGCTGGGCCTCGAACTCTAAATACCCGTTCCTGGGCGCGCTTCGCTCGGCGGCGCAGATGGTCTCCTATGAGGTCTCCATCGGCTTCGTGATCATCACGGTGCTGCTCTGCGTCGGCTCGCTGAACCTGACCGAGATCGTCAAGGCGCAGGATAATGGCTGGGGCGCGCTTGGCTGGTTCTGGCTGCCGCTGTTCCCCATGTTCGTGATCTTCTTCATCTCGGCATTGGCCGAAACCAACCGCCCGCCCTTTGATCTGCCTGAGGCTGAGAGCGAGCTGGTGGCCGGTTTCATGGTGGAATATTCCTCGACGCCGTATCTCCTGTTCATGCTCGGCGAATACGTGGCGATCATGACCATGTGTGCGCTGACCGTCATCCTGTTCATGGGCGGCTGGTTGTCGCCAATTCCGTTCGCGCCCTTCACATGGGTGCCGGGTGTCATCTGGTTCGTCATCAAGATCTGCATGGTGTTCTTCATGTTCGCCATGGTGAAGGCCTTCGTGCCGCGCTACCGCTATGACCAGCTGATGCGCCTTGGCTGGAAAGTGTTCCTGCCGTTGTCTCTGGCGGCGGTGGTGGTGACCGCGCTGGTGCTGCAACTCACAGGCTGGGGGCCGGTGAAATGAGCGGCAATGCGGGCCTGATCGGTGGCTTCATCGGCATGGCGATTGGTGCAGTCGAGATGCTGGTGCTCAACCGCATTCTGGCATCCAGCGTGCGCAAGCAGGCGCTGGCACGGGGGGCTGACCCGGCTGATGCGCAGGCACGGCTGGACAAGATGAAGCCATGGATACTGGCGGCCAATGTGATTGTTTTCGGGCTGGTCGGCTATTTCGCCGGCAAGAACCTGTTTGGATGAGCAATGAGCAACAAAGCGGTGTTATTTATCACAAAAAAGTCGAGGTCCATGCGATGAGCGCGATCTTCGGTTCGCTCATTGGCAGCATCGCCGGGTTTCTGCTGGCAATGGCGCAGGTCAAGCTTGTGCGCGCCTATTCGGTGGGCAAGCCAGAGCACATCAAGCAACGCGCCTATGACACCATCGACCAGCTGAAGCTGACCAGCTTCCTGGGTCTGCCATTGATCTTCGCGATTGTCGGCTACATGGCCGCCGTGTCGTGGTTCGGATAAGGAGCAACATCAGATGAGCATCGCAACCGCCGCCCGCTCGCTGCTCCTCAAGGAGTTTGTCGACGCGTTTTTCCTCTCGATGCGGTATTTTTTCAAGCCGAAGGCAACGCTGAATTACCCTTTCGAGAAAGGCCCATTGTCGCCCCGCTTTCGCGGCGAGCACGCCTTACGCCGCTACCCGAATGGCGAGGAACGTTGCATTGCCTGCAAACTGTGCGAGGCGATCTGCCCGGCGCAGGCCATCACCATCGAGGCCGGCCCGCGCCGCAATGACGGCACGCGCCGCACCACGCGCTACGACATCGACATGACCAAATGCATCTATTGCGGCTTCTGCCAGGAGGCATGCCCGGTGGATGCGATTGTCGAAGGGCCGAATTTCGAATTCGCGACTGAAACGCGCGAGGAGCTGTTTTACGACAAGGAGAAGCTTCTCGAGAATGGCGCGCGCTGGGAGCGCGAGCTGGCGCGCAACATCGCGATGGATGCGCCTTATCGGTGAGTTTTCCCGGTTGTTGGCCGGGGATTAGCAGATTAGTAACGGGCGCAATGTTCGCGCCGCAACAAATGACGAGACTGCTCAAAAGGGCAGGGGAGCAAGGCACATGACCGCGCAGGCGGCTTTCTTCTATCTCTTCTCTGGCGTGACCGTCGCGTCCGCTGTGATGGTCATTTCGGCGCGCAATCCCGTGCTCTCCGTGCTGTTCCTCATTCTCGCCTTCGTGAATGCGGCGGGGCTGTTCCTCCTGATGGGAGCGGAATTCCTCGCGATGATCCTCGTCGTCGTTTATGTCGGCGCGGTCGCGGTGTTGTTCCTGTTCGTCGTGATGATGCTGGACGTCGATTTCGCCGAGCTGAGGCAGGGCTTCCTGCAATATCTGCCGGTCGGCGCATTGGTGGGCGTGATCTTTCTGGTGGAGCTGCTGCTGGTGGTTGGGGCCTGGGTGATCGATCCCGGCATCATCGCCAAGCCTGTCGCCGCGATCCCCGCCAACATCACAAACACGCAGGCGCTGGGGCAGGTGCTCTACACCAAATACATCTACTTCTTTCAGGCATCCGGCATGGTGCTGCTGGTGGCGATGATCGGCGCGATCGTGCTGACATTGCGCCACAAGGAGGGCGTGAAGCGGCAGAACATCGCTGCTCAAAATGCCCGCACCAAGGAGACGGCGATGGACGTGGTCAAGCAACCTACTGGGGTGGGTGTCTGAAATGTTCGGGCGGCTTAAGGACAAGTTTTGGGGCAAGGAATTGCTTGCTGTTAGGATCGACTCACTCGGCAAATCGTCGGTTTGCATTTGGGAAAAAGATGGCAAGCGTAGTCTTGGAATTAAATCGGAGAAATTTTCCTATATCCAATCTCCAGGTCGTAACGATGGCACTGTTTGGTTTGAGTTGTCTGAGATCGTCGATTTGCTTGATGCTGTTAAGACTGCTGTCGAAATGAACGAAGCAAACTCAAAGGCAGGCGGTCAAGCATGACAATTGGCCTCGGACATTATCTCGCCGTTGCCGCCACGCTGTTCACGCTCGGCGTGCTGGGCATCTTCATCAACCGCAAGAATGTCATCGTCATTCTGATGTCGATCGAGCTGATCCTGCTGTCGGTCAACATCAACCTTGTGGCGTTCTCCACGCATCTCAACGACATTGTCGGGCAGGTGTTCGCGCTGCTGGTTCTCACCGTCGCGGCGGCGGAGGCGGCCATCGGCCTTGCCATCCTCGTCACCTATTTCCGCAACCGTGGCACCATCGCGGTTGAAGACATCAACATGATGAAGGGCTGAGATTTTCCCGATGTATCACGCGATTGTCTTCCTTCCGCTTCTCGGCTTCCTGATTGCCGGCATTTTCGGGCGTTTTATCGGCGCGCGGGCCAGCGAGGTCGTCACCACAGCTCTGCTGCTGGTGGCGGCGACGCTGTCCTGGATTGCCTTCATGCAGGTCGGTTTTGGTTCTGGCGCAACGCGCGTCCAGATCGCGACCTGGATGGTGTCTGGCGACATGGTGGTCGATTGGGCCCTGCGTATCGATACGCTAACTGTCGTGATGCTGGTTGTGGTCAATTCCGTGTCCAGCCTCGTGCACCTCTATTCCATCGGCTACATGCACGAAGACCCGCACCGCCCGCGCTTCTTTGCGTATCTCTCGCTTTTCACCTTCGCCATGCTGATGCTGGTGACGGCGGACAACCTCGTGCAGATGTTCTTCGGCTGGGAGGGCGTCGGCCTCGCCTCGTACTTGCTGATTGGCTTCTGGTACAAGAAGCCTTCCGCAAATGCGGCGGCGATCAAGGCGTTTGTCGTCAACCGCGTCGGTGATTTCGGCTTCGCGCTTGGCATTTTCCTGGTGTTCGTGCTGACAGGCTCGGTCGCTTTCGATGCCATCTTCGCCAAGCTTGCCGGGTTGAGCACAGCCTCGTTCAAGTTCATGGGCTATGAATGGCACGCGCTGACGCTGGCCGCTCTCCTGCTCTTCATGGGCGCGATGGGCAAATCGGCGCAGTTCATGCTGCACACTTGGCTCCCCGATGCGATGGAGGGCCCGACGCCCGTTTCCGCGCTGATCCACGCCGCAACCATGGTGACGGCGGGCGTGTTCATGGTGGCAAGGCTTTCGCCGATCTTTGAGCTGGCACCTGCTGCGCTCACTGTTGTGGTCGTCATCGGCGCGACGACGGCGTTCTTCGCCGCGACAGTGGGCCTCGTTCAAAACGACATCAAGCGCGTGATTGCCTATTCCACCTGCTCGCAGCTGGGATACATGTTCGTGGCGCTTGGCGTCGGTGCTTATTCTGCCGGCATTTTCCACCTGTTCACGCATGCCTTTTTCAAGGCGCTGCTGTTCCTGGGCGCGGGCTCGGTCATCCACGCCATGCATCATGAGCAGGACATGCGGAACATGGGCGGGCTTCGCAAGCACA
>JBOFIL010000147.1:0-20775 GCA_051650165.1 Allobosea sp. | reverse complement strand
GATGCATCCGCCAGAGCGCGCCAAGGTGTTCTTCCACTGGATGGAGAACATCGAGCCTTGGTGCATTTCGCGCCAGCTCTGGTGGGGCCACCAGATTCCGGCATGGTATGGGCCGGACAAGCAGATTTTCGTTGCGATGGATGAAGCGGACGCCAAAGAGCAGGCCCGCGCACACTATGGCAAGGATGAAACACTCAACCGCGACCCTGACGTTCTCGACACATGGTTCTCCTCCGCGCTCTGGCCATTCTCGACACTGGGTTGGCCGGAAGCGACGCCGGAGCTGAAGAAGTTCTACCCAACCTCAACGCTCATCACCGCCGCAGACATCCTGTTCTTCTGGGTGGCACGCATGATGATGATGGGCGAGGAATTCATGGGGCGCGAACCCTTCGCCGATGTCATCCTTCATGGCCTTGTCCGCGATGGCAAGGGCAAGAAAATGTCGAAGACGACCGGCAATGTCATCGATCCGCTCGACCTGATCGAGAAGTATGGCGCGGATGCGCTGCGCTTCACGCTCGCCGCCATGACGGCGCAGGGCAAGGATGTGAAGCTCGACGAAAAACGCGTCGAGGGTTATCGCAACTTCGCCACCAAAATCTGGAATGCCGCCCGCTTTGCCGAGATGAATGGCTGCGTGCGCGTGGTGGGTTTTGATCCGAAAACCGTGACGCAAACGCTCAACAAATGGGTGCTGGGCGAGGCGGCCAAGGCGGCGCGCGATGTCGGTGCAGCCATCGAGGCCTACCGCTACAACGAGGCGGCGGATGCGGCCTATCGCTTCACCTGGGGCGTTTTCTGCGATTGGTATCTGGAGCTGGCAAAACCCGTCTTGCAAGGCGAGGAAGCCAGCGTTGAGGCGCGCGCCGAGACGCAAGCCACCACCGCTTTCGTCATCGACCAGATCGCTGCAATCCTGCACCCCTTCATGCCCTTCCTCACCGAGGAGCTGTGGGCGATCAAGGGCGCTGAAGGCCCGGCGCGCACAGGACTGCTGTGCGTGGCGGACTGGCCGGAGCTTGCTGGCCTTGAGAATATCCAAGCCGAAGCAGAGATCGGCTTCGTGGTCGATTTGATCAGCGAAATCAGATCGGTGCGGTCGGAAGCGAATGTGCCAGGTGCCGAACAAGTCAAGCTTGTGCTGGTCAATGGCAAGCCGGAGACACGCGCGGCAGTCGAGCGTTGGCGGCCCACCATCCTGCGGCTCGCGCGCGCATCCGAGATCAGCGTTGCGGATGTCGCGCCGCCACAATCCGCCATTGTGGTGGTGCGCGGCGAGAGTGTTGCCATGCCGCTTGCCGGCCTGATCGACATTGGCGCGGAAAAGGCACGGCTGCAAAAGGAAGCGACGCGGCTGGAGGCGGACATTGCCGGCACGGAGCGCAAGCTCTCCAACCCGGATTTCATCGCCCGCGCGCCTGAGGAAATCGTCGAGGAAAACCGCGAGCGCATCCGTGAGGCAGGGGAGCGCAGAACCAAGGTGCTGGAAGCTTTGGCAAGGCTGGGCTGATAGAGAGCCGTTTCCTGACAACAACGTGATTTCGCCGGGCGCGCCACGCTGGGTAGGCTAGGTCTGATCATGAAGGAACAGCCATGAAAAGCGCTTGGCCTGAGCTTGAAGCCATCCCGTTTCCTGCCATTTCGCGCGGGAAGCTCGAGACCTTGCAGGTCAATCTTGGCTACAAATGCAACCAGACATGCCTGCATTGTCATGTGAATGCCGGCCCGAACCGCACTGAGATGATGGATGAGGCAACGCTCGCGCTGATCCCGCAGGTGATCAAGGCACGCGGCGTCACGACACTCGACATCACGGGCGGTGCGCCAGAACTGCACCCCGGCTTTCGGGATCTGGTAGGTGAAGTGCGCAGCATGGGCGTGAACGTCATTGATCGCTGCAACCTCACGATCCTGTCAGAGCCCGGCCATGAGGATCTTGCAGCATTTCTTGCGGCTGAGCGCGTGCAGATCGTGGCATCATTGCCGTGTTATCTCGAAGACAATGTGGATGCGCAGCGCGGGCAGGGGGTGTTTGCCCGTTCGATTGATGGTCTCAAACGCCTGAATGCGCTGGGCTATGGCCGCGCCGGCACGGGGCTGGCGCTTGATCTGGTCTATAACCCGCAAGGGCCAAGCCTGCCGCCGGACCAGGCAAAGCTCGAAATCGACTACAAGCGCATGCTGGGCGAGCGTTACGGCGTGGTGTTCAACCATCTTTTTGCGCTCGCCAACATGCCGATCCAGCGCTTTGGCGCGACATTGCTCAAGCGCGGCGAGTTGAACGGCTATATGGAATTGCTGCAAAGCGCGCATCGCGATGACAATCTCGACGGCGTGATGTGCCGCAGTCTCGTCTCGGTCGATTGGCGCGGCAATCTCTCGGATTGCGACTTCAACCAGATGCTCGACCTGCCGCTAGGCGGGGACACCTCACGCCCGCATCTGCGCGATTTGCTCACGCAGGATCTGGCAGGCAAGCCGATCCGCGTCGCTGGCCATTGCTATGGCTGCACAGCGGGGCAGGGCTCCAGTTGCGGCGGCGCGTTGGCAGCAGAGTGATCCAGCGCGCGCCATGATGATCAGCACCATCATCCCGGCGCTGAACGAGGCCGCTTCGATGGAGCGCTTTCTGTTCGAGCTACGAGCCATCGCATCAAACATCGAGATCATACTCGCCGATGGGGGATCGACGGATGCAACAACCCGCATTGCGTCACGTTTCTGCAATGCGGTGGTTTCGAGCGATCCGGGGCGCGCCCGCCAGATGAACGCTGGGGCCGCGCGGGCCAGCGGCGATGTGCTGCTCTTTCTCCATGCAGATACGCGGTTGCCGCCGAATTTCGAGGCTCTGATACATGATGCGATCAGTGCAGGAGCGGACTGGGGCCGGTTTGATGTGCGCATTGAAGGGCGCTCACGCTTGCTGCCAATGATTGCCGCCATGATGAACTGGCGCTCGAAGCTGACGCGCATCGCCACGGGCGATCAGGCGATGTTCATGACGCGGAGCTCGTTTGAGCAGGTGGGCGGCTTCCCAGATCAACGCCTGATGGAAGACATTGAAATGTCCAAGCGCCTGAAGCGCCTCTCCAAGCCCGCTTGCCTTGCGGTGCCTGTGATGACCGCCGGGCGCCGATGGGATGAGAAGGGCGCGCTGCCCACAATATGGCTGATGTGGCGGCTGCGCTTTGCCTATTGGCGCGGCGCAGACCCGGAAGACCTCGCCATCCGCTATGGCTATGGCGCAAAACCCGGTCGGGCATCTGATGGCTGAGCCAGTCACCATTGCCATCTTCGCCAAAGCCCCCATTGCCGGCTTTGCCAAGACGCGTTTGATACCGGCATTGGGCGCAGAAGGGGCGGCCAGGCTCGCCGAGCGGCTTATCAGGCGCATCGCGACTGAGGCTTTGGCTGCAAAGATCGGGGCTGTCACGCTCTGGTGTGCGCCCGATGCACAACATGCGTTGTTTCAGGAGCTGGCGGCGAGCGCAGACATCGCCCTTCGCACACAGCAAGGCGCTGATATTGGCGATCGCATGGCGGCAGCCTTTGCTGCGATGCCAAACCCGCTGATACTTGTGGGCGCAGATTGCCCATCGATTGATGCGGCGCGGCTGCGGCAGGCTATGAATGATCTGTCACAAGCTGATCTTGTCCTGGATCCGGCTGAGGACGGCGGCTACGGTTTGATCGCAGGCCGAGGCTTGCCGGCCGCACTGTTCGAAGGCGTTGCCTGGAGCACGCCTGTGGTTGCGCAGGAAACGCGGCAACGCGCCGGACAGCTTGGCCTGAAGCTACATGAAGGGCCGCTCTTGCGCGATCTCGATACGCCAGATGACCTTGCTTGGTGGCAAGGCCGGATGCCTGAGCTTTTCACATGAAGGCACTGTGACCAATCATCGGGAAAGCGACATCATCCTGTCAAACAAGGCTGGGAAAAGCGCGCGAGTTGCGCTAGGCGTCCCTTGTGTTGGGATGTTGAACGCTGGGGGGATGCCAGTTTTGCGCAACAGCTTCCGACAGAGCAACACGAGTGTGATTTTGAATGAAATCAAAAATTCATCACGCTCGAAACAACGCACAGGGCCGGTTGGGGCACGGGGCTGAATGCTGAAAAGAGCCTATGACTGGATGGTCTCCTTCGCGAACCATCCCAATGCCCCTTGGGTGCTGTTCTGGGTGACGTTTCTGGAGAGTTCCTTCTCTCCGATTCCGCCCATTCCGTTGCTGATCCCCATGTGTCTAGCCGCGCCGCACAAGGCGATCCGCTATGCGATGATCTGCGCGGCAGGTGCGATCACGGGCGGGTATCTCGGCTACGCCATCGGCTTCCTGCTCTATGACACGGTCGGGCAGTGGATTCTGGCGCTCTACGGCCTGACGGACAAAGCGCAGTCGCTGGTGCAGGACTCGCAGAAATTCTGGTTCTGGGTGCTGCTGACCAAGGGACTGACGCCGATCCCGTTCAAGATCGTCACGATCATGTCCGGCTTCATCCACTTTGATCTGCTGAAGTTCACGCTTGGCGTGGTGGTCTCGCGCGTGAGCTTCTTCCTGATTCTCGTGGTGGCGATGTATTTCTACGGCGAGAACATCCGCCTCTTCATCGAGAAGCATCTGCCTTTGGCCACATTCGGCCTTGTCGCCATCATCGTTGGCGGCTTTTTCGTCCTGCCGCTCATTCTCTGATATCGCGCTCTTACAGCACGCGGGTCACTGCTTCAGCCGGTCAAATTGTTGCGCAGGCGCAACACTGTGCCGTGATCGCATATGCGTGGCTTGCGTGGCCTCATGCCGCCCCGATGCCGCCACAAATGGCGCGCAGCGAAGCAGTCAGCGTAACCAACTGATATTGCTTCCCTTCCATGCTGTTTGCTTATTTCCTCACATGCCTGTCCAGTGCATTTGCCACGCGAGTTGCAGATGTTGCCGTGGATTCAAAGGCCGTGGCACATGACCAGCCTGACAAGCAGCTGGCCAATCATCAGAGCCACTGCATGGGCGAGGGGAGATAGGGCCATGGACGCCAAGGTTTTCGATAAAGCAAAGCTGCCGAGCAGGCATGTCAGCGTCGGGCCGCAGCGCGCGCCGCACCGCTCATATTATTACGCCATGGGCATGAGCACGAAGCAGATCAGCCAGCCTTTCGTGGGTGTGGCGAGCTGCTGGAACGAGGCTGCCCCGTGCAACATCTCGCTGATGCGCCAGGCGCAGGCGGTGAAAAAGGGCGTCGCGGCAGCCCAAGGCACGCCGCGCGAGTTCTGCACCATCACCGTGACTGACGGCATCGCGATGGGCCATCAGGGCATGAAGTCCTCGCTGGCCTCCCGCGAGGTCATCGCCGACTCGGTCGAGCTGACCATGCGCGGCCATTGCTATGACGCGCTGGTGGGTCTTGCCGGCTGCGACAAGAGCCTGCCGGGCATGATGATGGCGATGGTGCGCCTCAACGTGCCGTCGGTGTTCATCTATGGTGGCTCGATCCTGCCCGGCACATTCAAGGGCCAGCCTGTCACGGTGCAGGATGTGTTCGAGGCCGTCGGCAAATATTCGGTAGGCGGCATCTCCCCGGAAGACCTCGAAGAGCTGGAGCAGGTGGCTTGCCCCACAGCTGGCTCATGTGGTGCGCAGTTCACAGCCAACACCATGGCAACCGTCGCCGAGGCGATTGGCCTGGCGCTGCCCTATAGCTGCGGCGCGCCGGCCCCATACGAAATCCGCGACACCTTCTGCTTCACAGCTGGCGAAATGGTGATGGAGCTGATCGCGCGCAACATCCGCCCGCGTGACATCGTCACGCTGAAGGCCCTTGAGAATGCGGCGACCGTAGTGGCGGCCTCAGGCGGCTCGACCAATGCAGCGCTGCATCTGCCAGCGATTGCGCATGAATGCGGCATCAAGTTCGATCTCTTCGATGTGGCAGAAATCTTCCACAAGACGCCCTACATCGCTGACCTGAAGCCCGGCGGCAAATATGTCGCCAAGGACATGTTCGAGGTGGGCGGTATCCCGCTGTTGATGAAGACGCTGCTTGATGGCGGCTTCCTGCATGGCGACTGCATGACAGTCACGGGCCGCACGATGGCGGAGAACCTTGCCTCGGTGAAATGGAACGCCGGGCAGGATGTGATCCGCCCTGCCAGCAAGCCCATCACCGTTACCGGCGGCGTGGTCGGTCTCAAGGGCAATCTGGCTCCTGAAGGCGCGATTGTGAAGGTCGCCGGCATGGCGAAGTCCAAGCAGAAATTCTCTGGCCCTGCGCGCTGCTTTGATTGCGAGGAGGATGCCTTCGAGGCTGTCTCCAAGCGCCAGTACAAAGAGGGCGATGTGCTGGTCATCCGCTATGAGGGCCCCAAGGGCGGCCCTGGCATGCGCGAGATGCTCTCCACCACCGCCGCGCTCTACGGCCAGGGCATGGGCGACAAGGTGGCGCTGATCACCGATGGGCGTTTCTCGGGCGCAACGCGCGGTTTCTGCGTCGGCCATGTCGGGCCAGAGGCGGCTGTCGGCGGGCCGATTGGCCTGATCAAGGATGGTGACATCATTGATCTTGATGCGGTCAAAGGAACGCTCAAAGTTCGCCTTACCTCCGCCGAATTGCGGGCGCGTCGTAAGGACTGGAAACCGCGCGGAACGGACTACAACTCGGGCGCGCTTTGGAAATATGCCCAGACAGTGGGATCGGCCAAGGATGGCGCGGTCACGCATCCGGGCGGATCGGCGGAGACACATTGCTATGCGGATATTTGAGCGTCTCGCGATTGGCGCGGTGGTGCTGGGGCTTTTTGCCCCGGCTGCTGCTATTGCGCAATCGCAAGGCACTCAAGGGTCTACGCCGCCCGCAAATCCGCTGAGCGTCTTGCCCGCGCCGCCGCCGGGTTCAGCCAGCGCCGTTCCGCTCGCGCCCTTCGGCTCCGTGAAGGAAGCGCTGCGTGCCGGCGTGCGAGACTATAATTCCGGCAACAAGATCGATGCCGTGCGTGCGCTGGAGTTTGCTGCAGGGCAGGGCCATCTCACTGCGCAATGGAAGCTTGGGCGCATGTTTGCGGCAGGCGACGGCGTGCCCGGGGATGACCTGAAAGCCTTTGAGTATTTCTCGAAGATCGCTGACGAAAATGCTGACGAGATGCCCGGCACTGTCGACAGCAAGATGGTTTCGGGCGCATTCGTGGCGCTCGGCCATTATTTCCGCGCAGGCATTGCTGGCAGCTATGTGAAGCCAAGCCCGGCCCGCGCCTACGAGATGTATCATTACGCCGCGACTTACTTCCGCGATCCCGACGCGCAGATGAACCTCGGCAAGCTCTATCTCGACACCAAGGGCGCAAGCCGCGATCCCCGCCAGGCTGCGCGCTGGCTTAAGCTTGCGGCTGAAAAGAGCCATCCACCAGCTCAGGCCTTGCTGGGGGATTTGCTGGTTCGCGGCGACGGCGTGCCCCGCCAGACAGCCGAAGGACTGATGTGGCTGATGATTGCCAAGGACAGCTCCGCTCTTGAGGATGCGGACTGGATCAGCGATCTTCACGCACGCGCCATGGCACAATCACAGCCGACTGACCGCGAAGCAGCCATGTTCTACATGCGCCGCCATAACGCGAAGACCGCACGGCCCTGATCGACGCAGCCTCGGCATCGCTCGAACAAACCAGATCATGGCAGATGACTTCCCAGCAGATGCTGAGCCGGGTTAGTGTTGCATCAACGCAGCATCCGGGGCTGAGGTGCAGGGGCATTCATGACGATCCCGAATTTCATTACCATCGGGCGGTTGTTTCTTGTGCCGCTCATCGTGCTGATGATCGGGCAGGGGCAATGGTTCGCTGCATTCGTGATCTTTCTGGTCGCTGGTATCTCTGATGCCGTGGACGGTTTTCTCGCCAAGCGCTTTGGCATGGCCTCCGAGCTGGGGGCCTTTCTCGATCCGATAGCGGACAAGGCCTTGATCGTTGCGATCTATGTCACGCTGGCGATTGGCGGGGTGATCCCGGCCTGGCTGACCATCCTTGTGGTTTCGCGCGACATCATGATCGTCTCCGGCGTCATCTTGTCATGGATCATGGATAACCCCGTTGAAATCGCCCCCCTGATTGTCAGCAAGCTCAATACGGCTGCCCAGATCGGCTTTGCCGTGCTGGTTCTCGGCACAAAGGCCTTCGGGGTGGATCTTGGAAGCGGCTTCCTGATCGCGTCGGTTCTGGTCGCCATGTTGACGCTGGCCTCAATGGCAGCCTATCTCGCGGTCTGGTTGAAGCACATGGCGGCGTGAGGGCGAATACACGCCCAGACGGCACCTGAACCAATCGCGTGAGGCCCGCATGACCCTGCAAAAACAGATCGGCTTCTGGATCGCGGCCCTTGTCGGCCTCATTCTGGTGCTTGTGTTGCTGCGCGATGCTCTGCTGCCCTTCGTGGCCGGCATTGTGCTGGCGTATTTGCTTGACCCCGCAGCTGACAGGCTGGAGCGGATCGGCTTCAGCCGCCTGATTGCCACCATCGTTATCCTGTGCCTCGTGCTGCTGCTGTTCGTGCTGGCGCTGGTGCTGCTTGCGCCCATTATCGGCAACCAGTTGTCGGCCTTCATCACGCGGCTTCCCGCCATCATGGAGCGGTTGCAGCAGCTGATCGCCGAGCAGGGCGGGCCTTTGATCGAGCATCTGGGCGGACCAAGCGCCATTGCCGAAGCGCGCAAATCCGTGGGTGACCTCACGGGCCAGGCCGCCAAATGGGCAGGCTCCGTGCTGGAGTCGATCTGGTCCGGCGGACAGGCTGTCGCGGCGCTGGTCTCGCTTCTTGTGATTGCGCCAGTGGTCGCCTTCTATCTGCTCAATGACTGGGACCACATGATCGCGACCATTGATGGCTGGCTGCCGCTGCCGCATCGCGAGACGATCCGCACACTGGCTGCCGAGATGGACCGCGCGATTGCAGGCTTCATCCGCGGGCAGGCGATGGTCTGCCTGCTTCTTGGCGCGTTCTATGCCGTTGGCCTCAGCATGCTTGGCGTGAATTTCGGTGCGCTGATCGGCATCATTTCCGGGGTGCTCAGCTTCATTCCCTATGTCGGCTCGCTCACCGGCCTGCTGCTCTCGGTGGGTGTTGCTGCCGTGCAGTTTTGGCCAGACTGGACCATGCCGCTGGCGGCCTTTGGCGTCTTCGCGGCGGGGCAGTTCATCGAGGGCAACATCCTCTCGCCCAAGCTGGTGGGGAAATCCATCGGCCTGCACCCGGTTTGGCTGATGTTTGCGCTGGTGGCCTTCGGCTCGCTGTTTGGCTTTGTCGGGCTGCTGGTGGCCGTGCCGCTGGCGGCGATGATTGGCGTGCTGACGCGCTTTGCACTCCAGCAATATCTCTCCAGCCCGCTCTATCATGGCGGCAAGACGCATCTGGCCAAAAAGCTGGATGACGGGCTGTCTGATGTCTGAGGTCGCGCCCGCGCGCATGCGGCAATTGGCGCTCGACCTTCCGGTCGAGGAGCGGCGCGGCGTCGAGGATTTCCTCGTCAGCGCCTGCAATGAGGAGGCTTATAGTCTGATTGAGAACTGGCCGAATTGGCCAGACCCGATGTTGCGGCTGATTGGCCCGGAAGGCTCCGGCAAAAGCCATCTGGCTGCCATTTGGGCCACGCGCGCCCATGCCTGGACCATTGCCGCCAGCGACATCACGCATGAGCGCGTGCCGCATCTGGCTTCAGCTGGCGCGCTTGTCATCGAGGATGCAGACAAGGCCCCGCGTGATGAGGCGGCGATGTTCCATCTCGTCAATCTGATGCGCGGGCGCAAAGGCCACCTTCTGATCACGGCCCGCACGCCCCCCGATGCCTGGAGGCTGGCAACACCTGATTTGCTCTCGCGGTTGCGCCTCAGCCCGGCAGCAGAAATCGGCCCTCCTGACGATGCGCTGCTGCGGGCCGTTCTGGTGAAGCACTTCATCGACCGGCAACTGGTTGTGGATGTTGGCACGGTTGAAGCGCTGGCGCTGCGCATGGAGCGCTCATTTGCAGCGGCGCGCGATGTGGTGGAGCGGCTAGACAGGCTCTCGCTGGCGCATGGCAAGCGCATCACCCGTATACTCGCCACAAGCATCCTGCTTGATCCGGGTGAATAAGGCACCGGCTTCGCCTTTGATCTCGTCATTTAGTCATCGGCTTGTCATGATAGCGTGGTCGCTGGCCAGACACGACTCAAAGCTGCAGGGATTGCATGGACACGACCGAAAACAAGGCCGGCACCGACAAGACAGTCGAAGCCAAGGCCGCTGCAACACCGGCAACGCTGGCAAAGCCGGTTCTTGCTCAAGCGGAGCTTGATGCAGTTGCGCCAGCAGCGGCTGCGCACATTTCCAAGCCGAAGCTGCCAGCAGGTGCGCGTCCGCGCAGGGCAAAAGCCAGAATAGCGCCAAAGCCGGTCGATGCCACTGCCGCCAAATCTGCGCAGGGCACAGCACCAGGCACGAAACAATCCGATTTGCGCCATTCCCCCGCGCGTTTTGTGAACCGCGAGCTTTCCTGGCTGCACTTCAACCGGCGCGTGCTGGAAGAGGCAAGCAACGCCAAGCATCCCTTGCTGGAACAACTACGCTTCCTTTCAATCTCGGCGAGCAATCTCGACGAATTCTTCATGGTCCGCATTTCAGGGCTGCGTGAGCAGGTAAAGGCCGGCGTCGGCACAATGAGCCTGGATGGCCGCACGCCCTCCGAACAGCTCGCCTTGCTGGCGCCAGCGGTCAATGCCCTGACCGCAGACCAGCAGAAGCGCTGGAGTGATCTGCGCCCCATGCTCGACAAGGTCGGCGTGTCACTGATCGAGGCAGGCAATGTCAGTCCGCAGGAGCGGATGTGGCTGGAGGATCATTTCCTCAACTATCTCTTCCCGGTGCTGACACCACTCGCGATCGATCCGGCACATCCTTTCCCGTTCATCCCCAATCTGGGCTTTTCAATCGCGCTTCTGCTCCAGCGCGGCACGGATGGGGCGCAGCTCAACGCGCTGATCCGCTTCCCCGCCAAGATGGATCGCTTCATCGAATTGCCGGATTTTGCCAATGAGGCGCGGCGGCGCTTCATCTTGTTGGAAGATGTGGTGTCGCTGTTCATTGGCCGGCTGTTCCCTGGCTATGAAGTGCGCGGGGCAGGGTGCTTCCGCATTATCCGTGACACTGATCTGGAGGTCGAGGAAGAGGCAGAAGATCTCGTCCGCGTGTTCGAGACCATGATCAAGCAGCGCCGTCGCGGCGTGGTTATCCGGCTTGAGGTCGAGGGGCGGATGCCGGAACGCCTGCGCGCCATGCTGGAAGCAGAGTTCGGTGTGTATCCTGAGGAGGTCATCGCGGTTGAGGGCATGATCGGTCTCAACGAGCTGTCCCAGCTTGTCTCGGTGGATCGCCCTGATCTGAAATTCGTGCCCTACAATGCCCGTTTCCCGGAGCGCATCCGCGAGCAGGCGGGTGATTGCTTTGCCGCCATCCGCCAGAAGGATCTGGTGGTGCATCACCCTTACGAGACCTTTGATGTGGTGGTGCAGTTCCTCCAGCAGGCTGCGCGAGACCCGGATGTGGTCGCGATCAAGCAGACGCTTTATCGCACCTCATCCAACTCGCCGGTGGTCAAGGCGCTGGCTGAAGCTGCCGAAGCCGGCAAGTCTGTCACGGCCCTTGTCGAGCTGAAGGCGCGCTTTGACGAAGAGGCCAATATCCGCTGGGCGCGCGATCTGGAGCGGGCAGGTGTGCAGGTGGTCTATGGCTTCATTGAGCTGAAGACCCACTCGAAGCTCTCGCTGGTCGTGCGGCGCGAGGGCGGGGGGCTTGTGAATTACTGCCATATCGCCACCGGCAATTATCATCCGATCACGGCACGGATCTACACCGATCTGTCGCTTTTCACCGCGGATCCGGTGATTGGCCGCGATGTTGCCCGCATTTTCAATTTCATCACAGGCTATGCCGAGCCGGCCGGCCTTGAGCGCATGGCCGTTTCGCCCTTCTCGCTCAAGAAGAAGCTTCTCGATGATATTGCCGAAGAAGCTGCCCACGCGAAAGCTGGGCGGCCATCCGGCATCTGGATCAAGTGCAATTCGCTGGTCGACCCGCAGATCATTGACGCGCTCTATGATGCGAGCCAGGCCGGCGTGCGGGTCGATATTGTCGCACGTGGCATCTGCTGCCTGCGCCCCGGCATTCCTGGCCTTTCAGAGAATATCCACGCCAAATCCATCGTCGGGCGGTTTCTTGAACACACACGCATCTACGCCTTTGGTGGGGGGTATGGCCTGCCACATGAGAAGGCGAAGCTCTATATCTCCTCGGCGGACCTCATGCCGCGCAATCTTGACCGCCGTGTCGAGGCTTTGATGCCGATTCTGAACAAGACGGTGCATCAACAGGTGATTGAGCAGATCATGATGGCCAATCTTCTCGACAACGAACAGAGCTGGTCGATCTTGCCGGATGGCAGCGCACGTCGCATTGTCCCGCCAGCGGGCGGCGAATCATTCAATGCCCATAATTACTTCATGACGAACCCAAGCCTTTCCGGACGTGGCAAATCACTCTCAAGATCAAGCCCCAGACGCCTCGCCAGGCAAGGCGGAGGCTAGGAATCCGCAATACGCCAGCACAAGGTTCGGGCCTGCCTTTCGCGATGACGGGGCACCGGGGCGCATATTTGGCGCTCCGCCTGTCGCGATTATCGACATAGGCTCGAACTCGGTTCGCCTTGTCGTTTACGAAAATCTGTCGCGCTCACCGACGCCGATCTTCAACGAGAAGGAGATGGCGGGGTTGGGGCGCGGCGTTGCTTCCACGGGTGAATTGCAGCCAGACGCAGTTGCTTCTGCGCTCTCGGCGCTGGCGCGTTTCCGCATCCTGTGCGGGGCCATGGGCGTTACCGACATTCGCGTGATCGCCACCGCTGCGGCGCGCCTTGCACGCAATGGTGCCGAGTTCATCGCTGCAGCTGAAAAGGCATGCGGGCGGCCCATCGAGCTGATTTCGGGCGAGCGCGAGGCCTATCTATCGGCGTTGGGGGTCGTGTCCGGCTTCATTTCACCTGATGGCGTGGTCGGCGATCTGGGCGGCGGCAGCCTTGAGTTGATTGAGGTGAGGGGCGCAAGCGCCGGGCAGGGGGTGAGCCTGCCACTTGGCGGCCTTGCGCTTCAGGATCGCTCCGGCGGCTCGATTAAGCAGGCCGAAAAGATCGTGAAGGATGCGCTCGACGCGATACCGCAGATCGAGGCGATGCAGGGCCGGCATTTCTATGCGGTTGGCGGCACGTGGCGCGCGCTGGCAAAGCTGCACCAGCGCCAGGGCAATTATCCGCTCAGCGTGATGCAGGGCTATTCGATGCCGCCGCGGGATGTCGCGGATTTCGCGCGTCTGGTCGAGCGGGTCGATGCGGACATCCTCGACTCGATTGAGGCGGTTGCCTCGGCCCGCCGCCCGCTGCTGGCCTACGGCGCGCTGGTGCTGGAACAGCTGATCAAGCGCGGCAAGCCCAAATCCGTGATCATCTCTGCGCAGGGCGTGCGCGAGGGCTTGCTGCATGAGAATTTGGCCACAGAGGAACAATCGGTTGATCCGCTGGTGCGCTCTGCCGAGGATTATAACCGGCTGCGCTCGCGTGATCCGCGCCATGCATCCGAACTGATCGCCTGGGTGGATGCGTTCTTTGCCTCCACTGGCCTCGACGAGACACCTGCGGAGGAGCGCCTGCGCCATGTGGCCTGTCTGCTCGCTGATATTGGCTGGCGCGCACACCCGGATTATCGCGGCGAGCAGAGCCTGAATGTCATCGCACATGCAGCCTTCATCGGCATTGACCATCCCGGCAGGGCCTATCTCGCCTTGTCGGTATTCTATCGCTACGCGGGCCTGAAGGACGACCCAGTGCTGATGCGTCTGCGCGAATTGCTCGGCGCGCGCATGCTCGACCGCGCCCGCGTTCTCGGCGCGGCATTCCGTGTGGGTTACCTCATATCGGCCGCCATGCCGGGGCTGCTGCCGCAAATGCCGCTGACCTGCGTGAATGGCAAGCTTGTCCTCAAGACGCCTCGCGAGCTGGCGCCGCTTGCCAGCGATCGCGTGTCAGGGCGGTTGAAGCAGCTCGCCAAGCTTCTGGGGCGCGACAGCAAGATTGTCACTGGCGGCTGAGCGAGGCGCGCAACACAGCGCTTGATATTGTCTCTAGCGATCACCAGTCTCTCACACGCTGGAATGGCCAGAAACACGGAAAGTAGCCCTCGTGCAGTTCAACAAGCTAGGCCCTGATGGCATCCAGATCGTCAAGGTGCCGCAATGGCTGGCCGTGATCATCGGCATTGTGGTGGTTGCACTCAGCCTGACGCTGGTGGTGCTTGCCGCCAGCTTTGCGCTGATCCTGCTGCCGATCCTCGTGCTGGCAAGCCTTGTCTATGGCTGGTGGATCCGGCGCAAGATAAGAAAATCGGGCGCGGCATGGCCGAAACCGAACGCAGGATCCCGCAATCCTGACATCATCGAGGGCGACTTTATCGTGCTGGAACCAAGGCGCAACAGCGGCCCTGACGACACCCCGCAGACACCCCCGCCTCAGCGATAGATGACCTGCAGCGCGCGGGCGTTTCAGCGCTTCTGCGGCAACAGGCAGGGGTCCAGTTTGGTGTCTGCAGCGCGCTTGGAGATCGAGCCCGTGGTCATGGGGTCATTGCGGCCAGTGGCTTTGGCGGCGATCTGCGCGAGGTTGGATTTGTCGATCTCGCTCACCCCGATCGAGAGCCAGTTGGCCGCCAACACCGAGAGGAAGGCAATGGCTATCGACGCCTTGCCGATATTGGCAACCAGCGACCCACGCTCATCACGCAAGAATTTGGCAAACAGACCCATGGTCGAACCCACACAACAGAGCAACACAACAAGGCGCAACGACGCCTGCATGCAATGTGGCACAGAGGGGTAAAGGCTTGGTGTGCGAATGGTGAATCAAGCGTTAGCGGACATCCAGCGGCCATCGCAGCGGATTGTTGCGGAAAAAACGGTTGCAGCGCCACAGTCGCGCCCCTAACTCATGGCCATGACCTTTCCTGCCAATGGCAGCGCGGGCGTAACGCTGAGGGAATGACATGGCCGTAGTGCTGGACCTGTTGAACAAGGATGTGCGCAAGGATCCTTTGCGCCACCCGGAAAAACAGAAGCGTGCGGAAAACCCGATCCTGCGCAAACCTGACTGGATCCGGGTGAAGGCACCGGGCTCGCCCAAATGGGCCGAGACGAACCGCATCGTGAAAGAAAACGGCCTCGTCACTGTGTGCGAAGAGGCCGGCTGCCCCAATATTGGCGAGTGCTGGGAGCAAAAGCACGCCACCTTCATGATCATGGGCGACACTTGCACGCGCGCCTGCGCCTTCTGCAATGTCAAAACTGGCGTGCCGCAAGCGCTTGATGCCAATGAGCCGGCGCATATCGCTGAGGCCGTTGCCAAGCTGGGTCTGGCGCATGTCGTGATCACGTCAGTAGACCGCGATGATCTGGCGGATGGCGGCGCGGAGCATTTTGCGCAGGTTATCCGCGCGATTCGTGCGGCAACGCCCACGACCACAATCGAAATTCTCACGCCCGATTTCCTGCGCAAACCTGGCGCGTTGGAGGTTGTGGTCGCGGCCAGGCCCGATGTGTTCAACCACAATCTTGAAACCGTGCCCTCGAACTATCTGACCGTGCGGCCCGGCGCGCGCTACTTCCACTCCATCCGCCTGTTGCAGCGCGTGAAGGAGCTTGATCCGTCCATTTTCACCAAATCCGGCATCATGGTGGGCCTCGGCGAAGAGCGGAACGAGGTCTTGCAGCTGATGGATGATCTGCGCTCGGCAGAGGTCGATTTTCTCACCATCGGGCAATATCTCGCCCCCACCCGCAAGCATCACCCCGTGCTGGGTTTCGTTACGCCGCAGGAGTTCAAGGCCTACGAGACCGTGGCCTATGCCAAGGGCTTCCTGATGGTTTCCGCCACGCCCCTGACGCGTTCATCGCACCATGCTGGTGCGGATTTCGAGAAGCTGCGGGCAGCGCGCGCGGCAAGAGCCCGCGGCTGAGATTGCCGCATCATGCCGATGTTCGACACGACGCGCCGCGTCGCCCACTCGCCGGAGCGCATGTTCGATCTGGTCGCGGATGTCGAGACATACCCGGAGTTTTTGCCACTCTGCGAGGCATTGACCGTGCGACGGCGTGAGAAACGCGACGACGGCACTGAGCTTCTGGTGGCCACCATGCGCGTTGGTTACAAGGCGATCAGCGAAAGTTTCACCAGCCGCGTGACGCTTGAGCCTGCGCAGAACCGCATTCTGGTCGAGTATATCGACGGGCCATTCCGCCACCTCGAAAACCGCTGGACCTTCACGAGTGACGGGCAGGGCGGCTGCACCATCGGCTTTTTCATCACCTATGAGTTCGCCAGCCGCACATTGGGCATGCTGATGGGCGCGATGTTTGATCGCGCCTTCCGCAAATTCGCCGAGGCCTTCGAGGCAAGGGCCGATCTCGTCTACGGGCGTGATAGCTAGGCGCTTTTCGCGGCCTCAACGATCATCTGTAAGGCCCTGATCGTGCTTGCGCGGCGGATGGCATTCCGCCCGATTGGGCCAAGGCTCAGCAGCTCAGCCTCAACCCCTTTCGGGCCAGCAATGCCCAGCCAGACCGTGCCGATGGGTTTCTCGATGCTTCCGCCGCCCGGGCCGGCAACACCCGTCACCGCCACGCATACCGACACGCCGAGCTTCTTTCGCCCACCATCTGCCATGGCACGCACCACGGCCTCGCTCACCGCACCATGGGCGCGGATCAGATCCGGCGGCACATCTGCCAGCTGGGCCTTTGCGGCATTGGAATAGGTAATCAGCCCCGCCATCACCACATTCGATGAGCCGGGAATGGCAGTGAGTGCCGCACCGATCATGCCGCCTGTGCAGGATTCCACCGTGCCAAGCGTCAGCCCACACTTGGCGCAAATGTTGAGTGCGCGGCGGGCGAGGGCGGGTGCTGTTTCAGCCATGGGAGACCTCGGGCATGGGGAAGTCCGGCAGCATCAGGCTCGCCATGGCCAGCGCAGCCAGGCCTTCATGGCGGCCCGTGAACCCCATCTTCTCGGAGGTGGTGGCTTTCAGGCCCACCTGATCTGGCTTGAGGCCGGCAATCTGTGCGATACGAGCCTGTATGGCAACACGATGCGGCCCGATGCGCGGGGCCTCGCACACCAGCGTCACATCGAGATGCGTGATGCGCCCGCCGCGCGCGGACACGCGGCTCACTGCAAAGCGCAGGAACTGATCTGACGATGCGCCCCGCCATTGCGGATCGGATGGCGGGAAATGCGTGCCTATATCGCCCTCGGCGAGCGCCCCAAGCAACGCGTCAGTGAGCGCATGCAGGATGACATCGCCATCCGAATGCGCCTCAACGCCGTGAGTATGTGCGATGCGCACGCCGCCCAGCCAGACATGATCCCCCGGCCCGAAGCGATGCACATCATAGCCCTGTGTTGCCACCATGCGCATCTGCGAGGAAAGCCGTGCCTCAGCCATGGCGAAATCCTCCGAGGTGGTCAGCTTGATGTTGGCGGCATCGCCTTGAAATGTCGCGACGCCATGCCCGGCCCATTCCATCACTGCGCCATCATCTGTGAAGCTGTCATGCCCCGTTGCGGCTGCGCGTGTGTGCGCTTCATGCAGCTTCGCAAAATCAAACACCTGCGGTGTCTGCACGCTGCGCAAATGCTCGCGTGGCGGGGTGGCAATGATCAACCCGCCAGCGTCAATCTGCTTGATCGTGTCCGTCACGGGCAGGGCAGGGATGGCCGCCATATGCTGCCCGCCCGCTGCGATGGCGCGCGAAATGAGCGCGTGGGTGATGAATGGCCGCGCCGCATCATGCACCAGCACCAATCCTGTGAAACCGCGCACGCTCAAGGCATCAAGCCCTGCCTTCACTGAAGCTTGCCGGGTTGGCGCCCCTGCAACTGGTTGAAGCAGGCGTGAAGAATTGAGGCCAGGCTCAGTTGGGATGTTGTCGGCAAACAAGGCCTCATCGCCCCCAGCAACGACTGGTTGTACGAAATCAATCGCCGGATGCGACAGCGCCTGCACAAGACAGCGATGCACTGAACTCTTGCCGGCAAATGGCCGGTATTGCTTGGGCAACTGGCCTTGCTCAGACCCACCAGCGCGCAATCCGCGCCCGGCAGCAACAAGAACAAAGGCAATCTGGCGAGGCGGCATGGCGCATCTGGCTTCCATCACGGGCGTGTTTCATGCACGCGCCGGGATGCCTTCGCAACCGGCTCACCGATCAAGCCTATTCACTCAACACGATAGATTTTGTTGCAGTGCACGCGTTTGTTCAATAAATGTGCAGACATGACGCGTGATCAAGAAACAGGCGCTTCTCACCTGCCAAACCCGGTTTATCCTGACGCCCCCATCCGTGTCGGGCGTCACGTGTTGGTGAGCCCCGTGTTGCTGGCGCCGATGTCAGGCGTCACGGATGCCGTGGTGCGTCGGCAGGCATCAGCCTTGGGCGCAGGGCTGGTTGTCTCAGAGATGGTGGCGTCGGACGCGTATGTGGCGGGCGATGAAGAGACGCGGCTGAGGGCGGAAGGCGCAGGCATCACCCCGCATGTCATCCAGCTGGCTGGCTGCGATGCTGGCTGGATGGCAGAAGCCGCGCGCCTCGCCGAGGCAACAGGCGCTGACATCATCGACATCAATATGGGATGCCCTGCGAAGCGTGTGACTGGCGGCTGGGCGGGCTCAGCGCTGATGCGCGATCTGGACCATGCCACGCGACTGATCGAGGCAACGGTGTCTGCGGTCTCGATTCCTGTCACAGTGAAGATGCGGCTTGGCTGGGATGATGCCAGCCGAAATGCGCCTCTTCTGGCCGCAAGAGCGCAAAATGCCGGCGCGCAGCTCATCACCGTGCATGGCCGCACCCGCCAGCAATTCTACAAGGGCACCGCCGATTGGTGCGCCATTGCCGAGGTTGTGACAGCTGTGTCCGTGCCCGTCACCGCCAATGGCGACATCGAGACGCTTAAAGATGCGCGTGAGGCATTGGCGCAATCGGGCGCTGCCGGTGTGATGATCGGGCGGGCCGCAATGGGGCGCGCCTGGTTGCCCGGTGCCATCGGCGCAGCGCTGAAAGCCGGGATGTCTGCGATTGAAATCCCGGATGCTGCCACCCGTGCGGCCCTCGCAATTGCGCATTATGAAGGGCTCCTCGCAGCCATGGGCGTTGAACCGGGCCTGCGCCATGCGCGCAAGCATCTGGCAGCATATGCCGATGACGCCGTTGGCATGAATGTCTGCACTGATGCCTTGAAGCTCAAGGGCGAGATGTTGACCAGCTTGTCGCCTGAATTTGTCGTGGCCACTCTGGCGGCGCTGTTTGCTGGCCATAAAAGCGCTTTGCCTGAAAGGATTGCGGCATGAGCGCAATCGCGGATTACCCCCACGAGATTGAGATGTCGCTGGAAACGCGGGCGCTGCATGTGCTGCCAGTGCCCGTGCTGGTGCTGGATAGAAACGGCGATGTGCTGCATGCCAATTCAGCCGCAGAAGATTTCTTCCAGGTCAGCCTCTCGAACCTTCGCCGACAATCTCTGGCCCATTTTCTGCCATTCGGCTCGCCTGTGCTGGCGCTGGTGCAGGAGGTCACACGCCGCAATGCCAGTATGAATGAGTACCGCATCGAGCTGGATATGCCGCGCTTTGGCGAGGAGCGTGTGGTCGATGTGTTTGCTACACCAGCCCGCGATGCCAACGGCACCGTGGTGCTGATGCTGCAAGAACGGACAATTGCCGAAAAAATGGACAGGCAGTTGAACCATCGCGGCGCTGCACGCTCAGTCAGCGCGCTGGGCGCGATGCTGGCGCATGAGATCAAGAACCCGCTTTCTGGCATTCGCGGCGCTGCGCAACTGCTCGAAACAGTGGTCAGCGACGATGACAGACTGCTGACGCGGCTGATCTGCGATGAGACGGACAGGATCGTCAAACTGGTCGAAAGTGTCGAGATATTTGGCGATGAGCGCCCAGTTGAGCGCGGCCCGGTCAATATTCATACGGTTTTGGACCATGTGAAACGGCTTTGCGCCTCCGGTCTGGCCTCGCATATTCGCTTCAGCGAACGCTATGATCCATCCTTGCCGCCGGTTCAGGGCAACCGCGACCAGCTGGTGCAGGTTCTGCTCAATCTGGTCAAGAACGCTGCTGAATCGATCGGGTCGGAGCGTGCCGACGGCGAAATCATCCTGTCGACGGCGTTCCGTCCTGGCATGCGTCTTCAGGCTCCCGGAGCCTCCGGGCGCGTGGCATTGCCGCTCGAAATCATGGTGCGTGACAATGGCCCCGGCGTGCCGCCGGAGCTGATGCCAAACCTGTTTGACCCATTCGTCACAACCAAGGCGCAAGGCAGTGGCCTCGGTCTTGCACTTGTTGCCAAGGTCATCGGTGACCATGGAGGCATAGTCGAATGCGAGTCCGCGCCAAGGCGCACGTCCTTCCGTGTTCTGCTGCCCATCCATGCCTCGCGCGATGGACGCATGTCGTGAGCAGAACCCCACGCCCACAAAAGGCCGCGCTTTGCCATGCGATTGTGCCTCAATCCGGATTGACCCATGCCTAACGGACAAATCCTGATCGCTGATGACGATGCCGCCATCCGCACTGTGCTGCACCAGGCACTCGCGAGAGCCGGCTATGAGGTGAAGACAACCGGCCAAGCCGCAACGCTCTGGACATGGGCAGCCGA
>JBOFIL010000146.1:0-1414 GCA_051650165.1 Allobosea sp. | reverse complement strand
GAAGCTGATTGTCGACGAACTCTCCAAGCCGATCAGAATTGGTCAGGGCGAGGTCCGGGTGGGGGCCTCCATCGGCATTGTCATGCTGCCCAAGGATGGCGCGACAAGCGACGAACTGACCAAGAATGCTGATCTGGCGCTCTACCGGGCCAAGGAGAATGGCCGGGGTCGCCTCGCATTCTTCGAGTCCTCAATGAGCGACGTCATTCAGGACAAGATGGCGCTGGCGCGTGATCTCAGGGCTGCTGCCGCCGAGAACCGCGATCTTGAAGCGTGGCTCCAGCCGCAGATCGACCTGCGCGCCAACCGCGTTGTGGGCTTCGAGGCGCTTTTGCGCTGGCAGCACCCCACACGCGGGTTTGTGCCGCCAAGTGTGTTCATCCCGATCGCTGAAAGCTCAAGCCTCATCACGGATATTGGCCATTGGGTCATGCTGCAGAGCGCCAAGATGGCCAAGCGCTGGATCGATGAGGGGCATCCGCCCTATGAAATCGCGGTCAATCTTTCAGCCGCGCAGATCTGGCAGACGAATATCGAGGAGGATGTGGCCGCCATCCTGAAAGAGACTGGGCTGCCGCCGCATCTGCTCTGTGTGGAATTGACCGAGAGCATGCTGGCAGACCATGCACAGGGGCGGGTGCGGCGCGCTCTGAACGGCCTCAAGGCCTTGGGCGTCAAGCTTGCGCTGGATGATTTCGGTGCGGGGTATTCATCGCTTGGCTATCTGGTGCAACTGCCCTTCGACAAGCTGAAGATCGACCGCCTGTTCATCGATGGCGCGTCGCGCTCCGACAAGATGCAGCATGTGCTCAAGGGCATTGTGGCGCTCGGCCACGGCCTCGGCATGACTGTTGTGGCCGAGGGGGTGGAGCGAGCCGAAGACCTTGAGCTCGTGCAAAAGCTGGACTGCGATCAGGTGCAGGGCTATTACTTTGCCCGCCCGACGCGGCCAGCCGAGGCCCTTGCCTATGCGGGCGGCACGCAGGATGGATTGCGCAAGGTGGCCTGAAGCTCACCCCACGGGCCGCTCATCGGCGATGACCTTGCCATCATTGGGCAAGCTGCCCTTGGCGCATAGCTCCACCGCGCCTTTGAGCTTCGTCACGGTCTGAAGCGTGGCCGCAACAGCCCCGGCAAGGCTGGCATCCTGCGTGGCGCACTCGGCCTTGAGCACCATCGCATCGGTTTCGCCTGTGCGGCTCACCACGAGGCGCAGCTTGCCCAGCTCAGGGTGGCGCTTGCCGATTTCCGCCACCTGCTCGGGGCGCACAAACATGCCCTTGATCTTGGCGGTCTGGTCTGCGCGGCCCATCCAGCCCTTGATGCGCGCGTTTGTGCGCCCGCACGGGCTTGTGCCGGGCATGAAGGCGGAGAGATCGCCCACCGCCAGGCGAATGACAGGATGCGAGGTGTT
>JBOFIL010000145.1:0-1921 GCA_051650165.1 Allobosea sp. | reverse complement strand
GGCTCGCGCTCCGTGCCGGTGGGCGGTGTCGCGACACATCTGGCGGCACAGGCGCTGGCCGAGAAGCTGCGCATTCTCGGGGCCGATGCGCTGGAAGCCGCTGCAGGCGATCTCGAATTCAGCGATGGCGATCTTGTCATCAAGGGCACGGACCGGCGCGTGAGCCTTGCCGATCTCGCCAAACGCCCTGATGCAACAGAAGAGCGCCGGACAGGCGAGGGGGCGTTTACGCCGCCCGACGCCACCTATCCCAATGGCACGCATGCCGTGGAGGTGGCGCTCGATCCCGATACGGGTGTCATCAGCATCACCAACTATGTCATCTGCGATGATTTTGGCCGCACCGTGAACCCGCTGCTGCTTGCCGGGCAGGTGCATGGCGGGGTGGCGCAGGGCATCGGCCAGGCGCTGATGGAGCGTACGGTCTATGACAGCGAAGGCCAGCTATTGACGGCCAGCTTCATGGATTATGCCATGCCGCGCGCCGCGAATATGCCCTCCTTCGCCTTCGAGACGCGCAATGTGCCTTCGACCTCAAACCCGCTTGGCATCAAGGGCGCAGGGGAGGCCGGCTCCATTGGTTCGTGCCCTGCGGTGATGAATGCCGTGGCGGATGTGCTGCGCCGCAATTTCAGCATTGGGCACATCGATATGCCGGCGACACCTGCCCGCGTGTTCGAGGCCATCCGGGCGGCGCGGGCGAGAACCGCTGCCTGATCCTGTTATCATGCAAGAATATGGCGGTGTTTGCGCCTTTTCACATTTGTGTGAGGTGACACTCAGGCCCGCTTCTGCAACACTTCATGCGTTCGCATGAAACATGCGTGTCCTCATTCTGGAGATTGGCAATGATCCGTGTTGTTCTGATGTCGCTATCGCTGGTCGTCGGCGCGGGCACTGTTCTGGCGCAATCGCCGGATCCGATTGCTGCCCGCAAGGATGTGCTCAAGAGCTTTGCAGCGGCAGCGCGCGAACCGGGCCAGATGATGCGCGGCGAGGCAGCTTTCGATCTGGCCAAGGCACAGAACCTGATGAAGGTGCTGGCCGAGGGCTCAGCCAAGCTGCCGGCCCTCTTCCCGGACAGCTCCAAGACCGGCGACACCAAGGCATTGCCGGTGATCTGGGAGAAGAAAGCCGATTTCGATGCGATCTTCACCAAGATGGGTGCCGAAGCCACAGCTGCGCAGGCCGCCATCAAGGATGAGGCCAGCTTCAAGACCGAGTTTCCCAAGGTCATGGGCAATTGCGGTGCCTGCCACAACACCTATCGCGCCAAGTAAGCAGAGGCGTATGCGGCAGCCTTCGCGCGCGCCGTTGAGCACATGAGCAAGACAAGCTCCTCCAAGGCGATGGTGGACAATGGAACCGTGCGCGTCTGGGATTGGCCGACACGCCTGTTCCATTGGCTGCTTGTCGCGTGCATTTTCTTCGCATGGGCGAGCTTCGAGTTTGCCGGCAAGATCGGCGACCCGACGCTGAAATGGCATCGCTGGAATGGCTATGCCATTCTGGTGCTGGTGGTGTTTCGGCTCATCTGGGGGCTGGTGGGGTCGTCAACTGCGAGATTGAGCACGCTGATGCGCCCGCCACAAGTTACCTTGCAATATGCGATCGATACCTTGTGGGGGCGGGCCGGAAGCTATCTCGGCCATAATCCGCTCGGTGCTTGCATGATCATCGTGCTGCTTGCTGCCGTGCTGACGCAAGGCGTGCTGGGGCTCTACACGCTGGAGCACAATGAGATCACCGCCGGGCCACTCAAACGCACAATTTCAGATGCGCTGACCGAACGGGTCTCCTGGCTGCATGTGCGCGGCTTCAAGCTCATTCTCGCGCTGGTGGCCATCCATGTTTTGGCCAACAGCCTTTACCAGCTGTTCAAACGTGACCCGCTGATCAAGGCGATGATCACAGGTCGCAA
>JBOFIL010000144.1:0-6098 GCA_051650165.1 Allobosea sp. | reverse complement strand
GCTTTACCTCAGTGGCCGCATCCAGCGCCGATGTCGCCTCATCAAGGATCAGGATCGGCGGGTCTTTCAGCAAGGCACGCGCGATCGAGAGCCGTTGGCGCTCGCCGCCAGACAGTGTGCGCCCACGCTCGCCCACGATGGTATCGAGCCCGTCAGACTGGCGGGCCATGATCTCGGTGGCCTGGGCGCGCTCCAGCGCGGCATTCATTTCCGCCTCGGACGCTTCAGGCCGGCCAAACATCAGATTCTCGCGGATGGTCCGGGCAAACAGCATCGGTTCCTGGAACACCACGCCGATATTGTGCCTCAGCGAGCCGAGCGTGACATCGCGAATATCCTGCCCATCGACCAGAATGCGCCCCGATTGCGGATCAAATGCGCGGTGCAGCAGGCCGAGCGTGGTGGATTTGCCCGAGCCTGTCGAGCCGACGATGGCAATGGTTTCGCCGGGGCGCACCTCGAAAGAGACATCGCGCACCGCGGTGCGCTTGCCATCATAGGAAAACGACACATTGTCGAAGCTGACAGCCCCGACGGGCCGGCCCATATCCGGGGCATTCGGCCTGTCGCGCACCTGCGGCGTGGTGTCGAGAATTTCGAAGAACTCCCGCATCTTCGGCGCTTGCATGAAGATGAAGTTGATGAAGCCGACCACCTGCTCAAGCCGCCCGATCAGCATGGTGGCAAAGCCCATATAGGTGACGATCTCGCCCACCGTGGTCTTGCCCTGCATGAACAGCCAGGTGCCCAGCAAAAAGATCGAGAGCATGGTCAGCGTCGCCGAGGCGCGCGTCGCCACGGTGGCCAGCGCCCACCAGGAGAGCACAGGGATTTGCGCATCCAGAAGCCGCGTCATGGTGGAGCGCAGGCCCCTCACCTCGGATTCGATCCGGGTGAAGCTCTGGATCACCTGCACATTGCCCAGCGCATCGGAGGCGCGCTCAGCCAGATCGGAATGGAACTGCTCGACATTGCCTTGAAGTTTTTCGGTCTTGCGCAGCACAAACGCCGTCATCGCGCCAAACAGCGAGACAAGCGCGATGAGCAGCAGGCCCAGATAGGGGTTCTTCCAGACTGTAAGCGGCAGCAGCACGAACAGCGCAACGAAGCTGGCGCAATGCTCACGGAAGAAGGAGAGCCACAGGCCCCACATGCCGCTGGTGCCTTCCAGCATCACCTTGAGCACGCGGCCTGAATGGGTCTGGGTATGGAACCCGATCGGCAGGGTCAGCGCATGCTCGAAATAATTCGCCATGACCGCCAGCCGGCGCCGATGCGCCAAGCGGTCAGCATGCAACGCAACGAAGGCACCCGCGCCGATATTGAACAGGCCAAAGCCGATCCAGGCAATCAGCAGCAGGCTGAGCGAGGCCCAGCTCAAGCTTGCCGGCGTTGCCTTGGTCAGCGCATCGATGAGCCAGCCGAAGATCATCGGTTCGGCAAAGGCCGCCACCGCCAGCAGCACGTTTGCAAGGGCGAGCAGGATGCCGATGCGCCTGTCAGGGCCCAGCTCGCTCAGCACGCGCACATAGAGGCGGAACATCGACATCGCAGGTTCTTTCCTGTGGGCACCGCAATGCAAGCAATGCGGGCAATCTTAAATCTTCCTTCAGCATAAGCGGACTAGTTTGCATCACGCGCCCTAGCAAGCCCCTGAAACATCTTCGATGGGTCTGGATCTTGTCTGGCTGCACTTGTGTGGGTTGCTTACCAAGGATTTGGCGATGGATATCGCAACGGCGATCGGCATTCTCGGCGGCATCGCCACGATCTGCACCATCATCATCATCGATGGTGGCAATTTTGCCGCTTATGTCGACAAGCACGCCATCATCATCATCTTTGGCGGCTCGGCGGCGGCGACACTGGTGCGCTTCCCGTTCTCGGTCATTGGCCACGGCCTGCCGATGGGCATGAAGTTCGCCTTCCAGATGAAGGCATCCAATCCGCGCGAGCTGATCGAGGAAATTACCCGCGTCGCTGACATAGCGCGCAAGAGTGGCCCGGTCGCGCTGGAAAGCGTCCAGGTTTCGGATGAGTTCCTCGCACAGGGCCTGCGCTACATTGCGGATGGCTATGACCGCGATTTCATCCGCGACACGATGGAAAAGGACCGCGACAATTTCCTCCAGCGGCTGGATGAAGGCTCCAAGGTCTATCGTGCCATCGGCGACTGCGCCCCGGCCTGGGGCATGATCGGCACAATCATCGGCATGGTGACCATGTTCGCGAACATGGATGATCCCTCCAAGCTTGGCCCGGCCATGGCTGTGGCGTTGCTGGCGACACTTTACGGCGCGCTGGTCGCCAACATGCTGACCCTACCCATCGCCGACAAGCTGCACGTCAAGCTGGAGGAAGAGGACATCGCCCGCTCCCTCATCATCGACGGTGTGCTCCAGATCCGCGACAACAAAAGCTCGACCCTGGTGCGCGAGATGCTGCTGGCCTATCTGCCAAACCATCACCGCGCCGAAATGGCCGAAGCCGGCTGATCGGGAGCACAGGCCGTGGCGCGCAAAAAAGGCGGAGGGCATGGTGGTCACGGCTGGTTCGTGACCTTTGCCGATCTCATGGCCCTGCTGATGAGCTTCTTCGTGATGCTTGCTGCCTATTCGACGCAAGACAAGCAGAAGATGAACATGGTTGCCGGCTCGATGCGTGACGCCTTCGGCTCGCAGCGCGACAAGAAACTTTCCGGCATTGTCGAGATCGATGGTATCCCGACCAAGCCGAACCTGCGCAATGCCTATGTGCGCCCGCTGGATGAAGCCTCAGACATCACGGCGCCCAACAGCTTCAAGCGCAAGGAGGAGGGGCTGGTCCTTACCTCTTTTGATCGCGGTTTTGCGCTGGCTGCATCATCACTTCGGCAGGCCTTGCAGGATTTGCCGGAGATCACCGAAGCATCCAAGAATGTGATGATCGAGGAAACCAAGGACGGCCTGTCCATCTCCATTGTCGATCAGGATGGCCGCGCCATGTTCGCCGATGGCTCGATCCAGCCCTTCGAGCGCACGCGCATCCTCATCGAGAAAATGGCCCCCGTGCTGCGGCGAATGCCAAACCGCATCGCCATCACTGGCCACACCTCGGCGCGCCGCCCAGGCTCGGGCCGCCAGACACTCTCTTCATGGGATCTGTCGACTGGCAGGGCAGGCGCCGTGCGTGAAATCCTCGCCGAAGCCGGCGCGACGGAAGATCGCTTTGTCGCGGTCACAGGCAGGGCAGACACCGAGCCGATGTTCCCGGACAATCCCTATCTGCCCGCAAACCGGCGCGTGAGCATCGTGCTGATGCGCGAGGCCCCGCCCTTGCCACATGGCGCCAAGCCGTAAGCTGCGTCGGATAAGGGCCTACTTCTGCGGCCCGCCGAGCACCAAAGCCCAATACACCTGATATTTCGAGCCCGGCGCGTAGGCGGTCGCGATGCCGATGCGCGTTGCGCCCTTCGCTTTCATCACCCGGTCATGGCCCGGGGATTCACGCCAGCCAGAGAAGGCTTCCGCCAAGGTGCGATAGCCGGCGGAGAGGTTCACTTCTGGGCCGATGACGCCCGAACCCGCCAGCCTCGCTTTGAGCTTATCAGCGGAGGCCGGCTTGTCTGCGGCGGCCATGGCACGCGCTTCCTGAATGGCGACCGCCTGCAAACCGGGGTCAAGCACCAGTGCCGGCAGGCCGTTGTTCAGGCGATAGGCCGAGATCGTGGCGCGCGCCGCCTCAGTGTCAACCTGCGCCGAGGGGCTCGCAAGATTGCGGTAAAAACTCGGCTGGCCGCCACGCGGCGTTTCATTGCACCCGGAGAGCCCGATCATGGCGGCGAGTGCCGCCACCCCTGCCGCACATGCCATGGTCTGTTTCCTTGAGTTATAGCGCGCCTGCATCAGCTGGTCTTTCGGCCAGAAGTCGGCGTCTTGGCTGCACGCAACTGCGCCGCAGCTTCCTCGCGCTGATCCTCGATCGCCTCTGCAATGTCTTCCAGCGTGTCTTCGATCCGGTCCAGCCCCTTGATCGACACCTCGCGCTCGGGCGCGGCGATATTCTGTTCGCTGAGGCGCTTGTGAATGACGAAATGCAGATCACTGGTGACCCGCGCGGTGAGATCAATCTCCTCGACGACGCAGACCAGATCGAAATCGAGCGTTGTTTCGTTGATCTTCTTGAAGAACACACGCGGCGGCGGCTCGTGGATCACATCGCCATGCTCCTGCGCGGCGTTGATCAGCACCTCGCGCACATGGCCGGGATCAGCATCACGCGGCACGGAAAGGCTGATGACCACCCGCCCTGTCCGGTCTGCGCGCACACGGTTCTTCACGACGCCCGAAATCAGGTTCGAATTCGGGATGATCACCACCGAGCGGTCGAGCGTCTCGATCTCGGTGGAGCGCACATTGATGCGCTTGACCACGCCGTCCCCCTCGCCGGCCACGATCAGATCGCCCACGCGAATCGGCCGCTCCCACAGCAGGATCAGGCCGGAGACGAAGTTCGACACCACAGATTGCAGGCCAAAGCCGATGCCGACCGAGAGCGCGCCGGCCACAATGGTAAGCTTGTCGAGCGAAAGCCCCAGCGCCGAAACCGCCAGCGCGCCTGCGGCCAGAAAGCCGATGTAACCCGCGCCGGTCTTGATCGAGTTGCGCAGGCCCGCATCAATATCGGTGACAGGCAGCAGCTTGTCATCCAGCCAACGCTGGAAGGTGCGCGTGGCGGCAAGGCCCGCCGCCAGCAAAAGACCGGCAAAGATCATGGAGGCCAGCGAGAGCGTGATGTCGCCGACCTTGAAGCCGAAGAAGGCTGCCCTCAAGGACGAGAGCAGATCGCCCGATTCGACGCCCCATGGCGCGAGGGCCAGCATGGCCGCGATCACCAGCACGATCAGCTTGATGACGCCGGCCCCCACAACGCCAATCTGCTCGACCGCGCGCTGACGCAGGCCCACATTGAGCTGAAGCCCACGCGAGATGCGGCTTTGTGGCTTCAGCACCTCCTGCATCAGCCCATCGATGAGGAACAACGCCACCGTGGCGAGCACCGCGATGATGAACAGCCAGACGGTCTGGTCCGTCAGGAATGTCGCGAGCGAGATGTAACCCGCAATCGCCGCGCCAAGAATGCCAGCCACTGCCACCCAGCCCAGAATGCGCAGTGGCGCAACGCGCGAACCATCCACTGGCACATGAGGCCCGAGGCAATTTTCTGCGCTCTCTTCCGTGTCGCGCAGCTTGTAAAGCCCGCGCGCGATCACCAGCGCGAAAGTGACAGCAAACAGCCCGCGCACCAGAATGCTGGACGCCAACCCCGCCGCCGAGGCCTGCAACAGCGACTCGATGAATTTGGCCGTGACCACCACCAGCGCGGCGCGCTGGATCATGCGCGCCAGAATGCGGGCATTCCTGTCGGCAACACCGAAGAAACGCCGCTCAGGCGCTTGGGGCGCAAGCAGCGCTGAAACCAGAGATGTGATGAACACCCAGAAGATGATGCCGTTGAGCAAAGCTTCGCGAACCGGGTCGAAGCGGGCGGGAACAAGGCCTGCCTGGGTGGCGGCATTAAACACGATGATGCAACCCAGCGCCGCGGGAAACGTGCCGGCCAGCACCTTGAGCACCGCGCCGAGCACCAGCCCAAACTGGCTGTTGCCGGCAAAGCGGTCAATTCCGGCCTGAAGGCCCGGCAAGAGCCGGGCACGCCCCCAGAACAGGGCGGAAGCGGCAACGAGTGCCGCCAGCAACGCCAGCGCCCTCCCGGTGCCAGCCTGCGCAAAGATGTTAGTCACCCACTCTTCGCCCATCTGGCCGAGCGCCTCAAGGTCAGACGGGAATGACCGCGCCGCCTGTAACCAAAGATCGGGGCTGATCAGGCTCTGGTTGCGGCTGAACAGCTGCTTGGTGAGGAAGGCGCGCCGCCGGTCCGTGATTTCCGTAGCGAGCTGGTCAACCCTGAGCGTAAGCGTGCGGCCCAGCTTGATCACCTCATCGAATTCACTGACACCCTTTTCGCGCTGCTCGCGTTCACGCGCGACTTCGGCGCTCTCGGGCGCATCCTTGCTGGGTTTGGGGCCAAGTTGCTCAAGCTGTGATTTTGCCTGATCG
>JBOFIL010000143.1:0-3781 GCA_051650165.1 Allobosea sp. | reverse complement strand
TTCACAGGGCTGGTTTCGCGCCCCGTGACCTTCGAAGGCCATGGCTTCATCGCAAGCCCGCTGGAAAGCGGCCTGCGCATCGGCGGCGCGGTAGAGTTTGCCGGCACGGAGCTCCCACCCAACCATGCCCGCACACGTGCGATGCACACCAAGGCCAGCCGCTTTCTCAAGGGCGTTCCGGCCTATGAGCGGGGCACCGAATGGATGGGCTTTCGCCCCTCGCTGCCGGATTCGCTGCCCGTCATCGGCAAGGCCACGCGCAGCCCGCGTATCATCCACGCCTTCGGCCATGGCCATTATGGCATGACGCAATCGGTCGCGACGGGGCGGCTGGTGGCTGATCTGATTGCGGGCCGCACTCCCCGCATCGATCTTGCCCCCTTCCGTGTGAACCGTTTTTGATGAGAATGACGCCATGAGCCTCCCAGCGACCAGCACCTTTTTCTGCATCGATGGCCACACCTGCGGCAATCCCGTGCGGCTTGTGGCGGGCGGTGCGCCGCCCTTGCAGGGCAATTCCATGGTGGAGCGCCGCGCGCATTTCATCGCTGAATACGACTGGATCCGCACCGGGCTGATGTTCGAGCCGCGCGGGCATGACATGATGTCTGGCGTGATCCTCTACCCCTCAACCCGCGAGGATTGCGATATTGCCTTTCTCTACATCGAGACCACGGGCTGCCTGCCCATGTGCGGCCATGGCACCATAGGCGCCGTGACCTTCGCGCTGGAGCGCGGCCTCGTTTTGCCCAAGACCGAGGGCACGCTCAACATCGATGCGCCCGCCGGCAAGGTGGTGGCCACCTACACCCGCAACGGCCCCTTCGTTGAGAGCGTGCGCATCATCAACATCCCCAGCTTCCTGCATGCGGAGGGCTACACCGCCCATGTCGAGGGGCTGGGCGAACTCACCGTCGACATCGCCTATGGTGGGAACTTCTACGCCATTGTCGACCCGCAGCCGCGGTTCTCGGACATTGCCGATGTGACACCTTCCGACATCATCCGCTGGTCGCCGTTGCTGCGCGAGGCGCTGGCCGCGAAATATCAATTCATCCACCCCGAAAACCCGGCCATCAATGGCCTGCGTCATGTGCTCTGGGCCGGCAAGCCGCGCGACCCGCGCGCCCATGCCCGCAATGCGGTGTTCTATGGCGACAAGGCGATCGATCGATCGCCTTGCGGCACCGGCACCAGTGCGCGGATGGCGCAATGGGCCGCGAAGGGCAGGCTGAAAGTGGGCGATGAGTTCATCCATGAAAGCATCATCGGCACGCTGTTCGATGGCCGCGTGGAGCAGGCTGTCACAGTGGCGGGCAAGCCCGCCATCATCCCCTCCATTCAGGGCTGGGCACGGATGACGGGGTACAACACCATCTTCATCGATGCTCGTGACCCTCTGGCGCATGGCTTCAGCCTGAAGGGGTGAGGTCTTCCTTCTCCCCCTGCGGGAGAAGGTAGTCCGCAGGACAGGATGAGGGAAAATCTTCACAACCCCTCACCCGGCTGGCATTCGCCAGCCACCCTCTCCCACAAGGGGAGAGGGAAAAGCCCGCCTCCCTCCACCAATCTGCCCAGCCTTTCACCTCGTCCTGCCCACAGCTGCGGCAAGCAAAACTCAATTCACGATTGCAGGCCGGCAAATGGCTTGCTACGCCTATGCGTCAAGACAAGCTCCGCCATGCGTCTCTCGCAGGATGCACAAGGCGGGCAGCGACAGATTTTGTTGCGCAAGGTGCAAGGGGGGCGTCACTGTCATGGAAGTTTTTGTCCAGCAGCTCATCAACGGGCTGACACTCGGCTCGATCTATGGCCTCATAGCCATCGGCTACACCATGGTATTTGGCATCATCGGCATGGTGAACTTTGCCCATGGCGATGTGTTCATGGTCTCGACCTTCATCGGGCTGATCCTCCTGATGATCATCGGCACATGGCTGGGGGCGGGCTTGATCGTGCTCTCGCTGATTATCGTGCTGGTGCTGACCATGGCGATCATCGGCCTGTGGAATTGGGCAATCGAGCGCGTGGCATATCGGCCTTTGCGCGGCTCCTTCCGGCTTGCGCCGCTGATCTCCGCCATCGGCATGTCGATCTTCCTGATGAACCTGATCCAGGTGGTGCAGGGCCCACGCAACAAGGCCGCGCCCGCCAGCCTCAACGCGCTCAACAAGAGCTTTGTGATCATCGACAGCCCCGTCTATCAGGTGACGATCTCGCTGAAACAAATCACCATCATGGTGGTGACGGCCATTCTGCTCATGGGCTTCTGGTGGCTGGTGCAGAAGACCTCGCTGGGGCGGGCGCAGCGCGCCTGCGAGCAGGACCGCAAGATGGCGGCTTTGCTCGGCATTGACGTTGACCGCACCATTTCAGCGACCTTCGTGATGGGCGCGAGCCTCGCTGCTGTGGCGGGCATGATGTACATCTTGCAATACAATGTGGTGAACTTTGCCGATGGCTTCGTGCCAGGCGTCAAGGCCTTCACGGCGGCGGTGCTTGGCGGCATCGGCTCGCTGCCCGGCGCGGTGATTGGCGGGCTGCTGATTGGCCTGATCGAGGTGATGTGGTCAGCCTATTTCTCGATTGACTACAAGGATGTCGCCGCCTTCTGCATTCTGGCCATCGTGCTGGTGTTCATGCCGTCTGGTCTGCTGGGCCGGCCTGAAGTCGAGAAGGTGTGAACATCATGGCCAAGCAACCGACTGCCGCCCTGCCCAACGAACCGGTCGATGTGATGAAGGCGCTGAAAGAGGCCGGCTTTGCCGCGCTGATCACGCTGGGCCTGTGCATCCCCATCCTCGCCTATGGCACACGCCAGAACATGGAGAACCAGCTGGTTCTCGATCCGCGCTGGGATGCGGTGGCCTGGGCCGTGTGCCTTGTCTTCATCGGGCGGTTGCTGATCAATCTGCGCCAGCAACAACGCGCAAATGGCGCGCCGCCGCTGATCTCGATGCCAGCCGCCGGCAACCGTTTCATCACGCGCTTCGGCAAATGGTTTGGCCCGCTTGGGCTGGGCTTTTTGCTGGTGTTCCCGATTGTCGCCATCACGCTCACAGGCTGGCAGGGCGCGCTGAAATGGATCGATAATTTTGGCATCCAGATCCTGATTTATGTGATGCTCGGCTGGGGGCTGAATATCGTCGTCGGCCTCGCTGGCCTGCTCGATCTGGGTTACGTCGCCTTCTATGCCGTGGGCGCTTATTCATACGCGTTGCTGGCCAAGAATTTCGGCTTCTCCTTCTGGATATTGCTGCCCATGGCCGGCATTCTGGCCGCGCTCTGGGGCGTGATCCTCGGCTTCCCGGTTCTGCGATTGCGAGGCGATTATCTCGCCATTGTCACACTGGCCTTTGGCGAGATCATCCGCCTGGTGCTGATCAACTGGGTCGATTTCTCGAATGGCTATGCCGGCATTTCCGGCATCCCGCGCCCCACCTTTTTCGGCATTCCGTTCAATGCATCCGATACGGGCTTCGCGGCGGTGTTCGGGCTGGAGTTCACGCCGCTCTACCGCACCATCTTCCTGTATTACGTCATCCTGATGCTGTGCCTGCTCACGGCATATGTCTCGTTGCGCCTGCGCAAGCTGCCCGTGGGCCGCGCATGGGAAGCGCTGCGCGAGGATGAGATTGCCTGCCGCTCGCTCGGCATCAACACCACCAACACCACGCTGACTGCCTTCTCGATCGGCGCGATGTTCGGCGGCTTTGCCGGTTCGTTCTTCGCCGCACGGCAGGGCTTCATCAGCCCGGAGAGCTTTGTGTTCATGGAGTCC
>JBOFIL010000142.1:0-13573 GCA_051650165.1 Allobosea sp. | reverse complement strand
TGTCGGCGTGGTGGCTGTGCTCGCCCTTGCTTCCTCGGCGCGATATTATCTCGTGATGACGCTTGGCGAGCGTGTGGTCGCCGATTTGCGGAAAGCCGTGTTCGCGCATTTGACAAAGCTTGATGCAGCCTTTTTCGATACGGCCAAGGCGGGTGAGCTGGTCTCGCGCCTCACTGCTGACACCACGCAGATTCGCGCGGCGCTCGGCGCTTCGGCCTCGATCGCGCTGCGCAATGTGCTGCTGTTCTTTGGCGCATTGGTGATGATGGTGATTACCAGCCCGCGCCTTTCTGCGATGGTGATTGGCGCTATCCCGCTCGTGGTCGCGCCGCTGGTGCTCTCCGGGCGCGGCGTGCGGGCGCGCGCGAAAGCCGCGCAGGACAGGCTGGCAGATGCGTCGGCCTATGCATCCGAGGCTGTCAGCGCCTCACGCACCATGCAGGCCTTCGGCGCGGAGGGGCAGACGGCCAACCGCTTTGGCAAGACGGCGGAGGTTGCCTATGAGGCCACGCGCAAGGCGCTGGCTGGGCGAGCGCTGCTGACAGGCTTTGCCATCTTCATGGTGTCTGCCAGCGTGGTTTTCGTGCTGTGGACAGGCGCATCCGATGTGTTCGCTGGCACAATGACTGGCGGGCGGCTGTCGCAATTCATCCTCTATGCCGTGTTTGCCGCCAGCGCTCTGGGGCAGTTGTCCGAGGTTTACACCGAGGTTACGGCTGCGGCAGGTTCGGCCGAGCGGCTGGGCGAGCTTCTCGCCACGCAGCCGCAGGTGACCGCGCCCGCCAGACCTCAGCCCATGTCGGCCAAGAACGAAGGTGATCTGGCGTTTGAGGATGTGAGCTTCACCTATGCCAGCCGCGATGAGCCCTCGCTCGATCATGTCAGCTTCCGGTTGAAACCCGGCGAGCGTGTCGCGCTGGTCGGGCCATCGGGTGCTGGCAAGAGCACGGTGTTGCAACTGGCCTTGCGCTTCTATGATCCGCAAAGCGGAGCTGTGCGGCTGGACGGCGTGGCCGCCGCCAAGTCCGACCCGGTAGAGTGGCGCACGCGCTTTGCGCTCGTGCCGCAGGAGCCGGTGATTTTCGGCACAAGCGTTGCTGACAACATCCGCTATGGCCGGCCTGATGCCAGCGATGCTGAGGTGGCGCACGCTGCCAGCCTTGCCGCTGCCTCTGGCTTCATCGAGGCCTTGCCGCAAGGCTATGCCACGCAAATTGGCGAGCGCGGCGTGACGCTCTCCGGCGGCCAGCGCCAGCGCCTCGCCATTGCCCGCGCCATCTTGAAGGACGCGCCTGTGCTGCTGCTGGATGAAGCCACCAGTGCGCTCGATTCCGAGAGCGAGCGCGCGGTACAAGATGCCCTGGAAGGCTTGATGAAGGGTCGCACCACGCTGGTGGTGGCGCATCGCCTCGCCACCATCCTCTCCTCGGATCGCATTCTGGTGATGGATGGCGGGCGCATTGTGGAGCAGGGCACCCATGCCGAGCTGGTGGCGCTGGGCGGGCTCTATGCGCGCCTTGCCCGGCTTCAGTTCGGCGAGGAAGGCTCGCCAGCGCCCGAGGGCGTCCACTGATAGAAATAGATCGGCAGGCCCGAGCGCGGGTTGATGCCTTCGCCCGTGCGCCTGAAGCCCTCGCGCTCATAGAAGTGGATGGCGCGGCTGTTTTGCTGGTTCACATGCAGACCCAAAGCATCCGGGCAAAGCTGGCGGGCATGATCCAGCAATTGCCGCGCGATTCCTTTGCTCCAATAGGCTGGCGCAACCGCGATCTGGTCGAGATAGGCCGTCGCTGGGTTCACCAGCGTGAAACCGACTGCAACAGAGCCATGTTCGGCCATTGTGATGACCGCGCCCTCTGCAACCATGCTGGCCTGCCGCTCTCGCAGCCAATCTCGCCGGCTGGCAAAATCAATCTCCGGCATCGCCTTTGCCCATGCCTCGACCCAGAGATCGAGCAAGGCCGGCATGTCAGCCTCAAGGCCAGGGCGCAGGGTGATGGTTTCATCCATCTTCACCGCCAAGTTCACCGCTCCGTGATCTTGAATTCGATGCGCCGGTTGCGCGCAAAGGCCTCATCATTCGTGGCCGCATCAAGCGGCTGGAACTCGCCAAAGCCGGTGGCGGCGATGCGGTCCGGCGCGAGGCCCTTGCTGACAAGATAATCCACCACCGCTACGGCGCGCGATGTCGAGAGATGCCAGTTCGAGGGGAATTGCGCCGTGGCAATCTTGCGGGCGTCCGTATGGCCATCGACGCGCAAGATCCATGGAATATCGGGCGGAATCTCACGGCCAATATCGGCCATGATGACGGCGAGCTTGTCGAGTTCGCCGCGACCTTCCGGCTTCAGCACGGCCTGTCCTGCATCGAAGAACAGCTCCGACTGAAACACGAAACGGTCACCCACAATGCGGATGTCGCTGCGACTGGCGAGCACCAGGCGCAGACGCCCGAAGAAATCCGAGCGGTAGCGCGCCAGTTCCTGCACGCGCTGGGCGAGCGCCACATTCAGCCGCGCGCCAAGATCGGAAATGCGAGTCTGCGAATCCTTCTCGCGCGCCTCCGATGCATTCAATGCTTCCTCAAGCGCAGCCAGCTGGCGGCGCAGCGCCGCGATCTGCTGGTTCACCTGCTCGACAACGGATTGCGCGCGGGCGGAAAGCTGTTTCTCTGCATCGAGCGCGGCTTGCAACTGGCCTGAGCGGGCCGGGTCATTGCCGCCATCCAGCAGACCCTGAATGCGGCTGCGCTCGGCATTGGCTTGCGCAAGGGTGGCCTGCGCAAGTGCGAGCTGCTCCTCGATGCTTCTCTTGCCGGAACGCTCCAGCGCAAGCAGATCGGTCAATTCGTTCAATTGCCGCTCAAGCCGCTGGATGGCGGTGTCCTTGCCGGTGAGTTCCTGGCTGAGGAAAAACTGCCCGAGCACGAAGACCGAGAGCAGGAACACGATGCCAATCAGCAATGTCGAAAGCGCATCGACAAAACCCGGCCAGTAATCGATCTCGCTGCGGCGACGGGCGCGGGAGAGGGCCATGGCTCAGCCCCGCTCGCGCTCGGAATGCTGCGCCGCGAGCCGCTCCATGACGGCTTTCAGCTGGCGCTCGCGCTCGGCCTGCGCCTCCACCCAATCGCGGATCAGCTGTTGCTCGCCGCGCATATGCTGCACCAGCTTCTGTATGCCTTCAGCGAGATTGGCCATCGCGGCATTGGCGCTCTTGCCGCCGCTCTCAGTCAGCGCAAGCGACAGCTGATCAAACTTCTCGCCCAGCTCCATCAGCGGCAAGGTCAGCGATGCTTGGCTATCAGCCTGTTGCGGCACAGGCAGACCCGCCAGCCAATCCTCGACATCGGTGCGCAGCGCGCGCTGCGATTGTCCCAGCTGCAAATCAAGGAAGCCCAGCAAGAGTGAACCGGCAATGCCGAACAAGGATGACGAGAAGGAAAGCCCCATGCCGGCAAGAGGCGCGGCAAGGCCCGATTTCAACTCGTCAAACAGCACGCCGGACTCGCCGCCCGTGCGCAGTGATTTGATGACGCCGCCAATCGAACTGACAGTTTCGAGCAGGCCCCAGAATGTGCCGAGCAGGCCGAGGAACACCAGCAACCCCGCCATGTAGCGCAGTGTTTCGCGGCCTTCATCGAGCCGCACCGATAGCGCCTCGACCGCGCCCGATGCGCTTTGCCCACGCGTCGCGACCGTGGCGAGCGGTGCCATGATGGTGTCGCGCGACAGGCGCGTGAAGCTCTCGCCCTGCTGCACGGCGCGCCCGACTTTGGCCGCACGGCCCATGCGCCAGAATTCTGCCAATGCCATCAGCACGCCGACCATCATCACGCCAATGATCAGGCCATTCAGCCCCGGATTGGCCATGAAAGCGGCGCGCATTCCCTCCTGAAGAATATAGGCAAGGAAGCCGACAAGGATGAGCAGCACCAGCGCACGCAGCACAAAGCGGGCAGGCCCACGCAGCGCTCGCGCTTCCGGGCTGCTGATCCTGGGCTCGATCACGCTTTCAGGTGAGGGTGGCTGCACCACTGCCGAGGGGACTGCCAACGCAGCATCGGCATATTCAGCCGATGCTTGCGCTTGAGGATCGGTTGTCGCCTGTGTCGTCATGCGCGAATCCTGACCTGCGATAAGCTGCCGACAGCATTGCGCGTGCCGGTGTCGGGATCAAGACGGCGATTTTGGCGCAAAAGCCGCTTCAGGCAACAGACTTCAAGGCCGCCTGCAGCTCTCGCTCTGCTGCTTCATTGCCGCAAATGAGCTCGCGCGCCTGCGTCAGATCTGCATGGCCATCAAGCGCGCTGATCGTACCGCCTGCTTCCCTCACCAGCACAATGCCGGCAGCAGTATCCCATGATTGCAGACCGCGCTCCCAATAGGCATCAAGCCGTCCAGCCGCGACATAGGCCAGATCGAGCGCTGCCGCGCCCATGCGGCGCACATTCGAGAAGCGGCTCATCACTGCGCCAAGCTCGGTGAGGTAACGCCCATGGCCGGGCTTGCCGATATGGGGAATGCCGGTGCCGATCAGCATCTGCGTGGGCTCGCGCCGGCCTGAGACGCGCAGGCGGCGGTTGTTGACGAAAGCGCCCTTGCCCTTTTCGGCGACGAACATCTCGTCCTTGATCACATCATACACGACGCCCGCGATGAGCTGGCCCTCGCGCTCCAGCCCGACCGAGACCGCGAAATGCGGGATGGCGTGCAGGAAGTTGGAGGTGCCGTCGAGCGGGTCGATATACCAGCGATGCGCACCATCAGTGCCCTGCACAACGCCCGCCTCTTCCATGACGAAGCCATAGCCGGGCCGCGCCTTGGCGAGCGATTCAAACAGCAGCTTCTCGGCCTTGCGGTCTGCCGCTGAGACAAAATCACCGGGGCCCTTCACTGAGACCTGAAGATTTTCGACCTCGCCAAAGTCGCGCACCAGTGATCGCGCCGCCTTCATCACGGCGTCGGTCATCACTGTCATCAATGGGGAGCGGATCATGAAGGGGGGTCCGTCTTTGGTTGGAGGGCTGGCGGCGTGTTCACGACCGATAGCGAATGGAAGCCTTGCCCGTCATTGGCGGGTTGGCGTGGGTGCCGTCAAGCTCGCAGGTTGCAGGGCGGCTGCGCGGGCAAGTGCGCGGGACTTGTCATCAGGCGAGAGATTATCAAACAGCCGCTCCAGACTTTCATCCTGAAGGCCTTGCTGGGTCGCCAATATGTTCCATGCCGCCGCATCGATCGGGCTGGCGATTCGCCCGCGCCCGGCAGCAAGCAGGCGAGCATAGCGATTTTGTGCAATCGGATTACCGCGCCCGGCCACACGCTCGAATATGTCGGCGGCGCTTCGCTCATCGCGGCCCACACCGCGCCCGTTGAACAGCATAATCGCATATTCGATCTCGCCGGCTTCAAGCCCGTTCTGTGCCGCGCGGCGGAGCAGGTCCGCCGCGCCATCAACATCCTGCGGCGTATCGCGGCCCTCGCGTTTCAGCACGGCCAGCGCATGCTGCGCATCGGGGATTTCCGCCGCTGACGACCGCTCCAGCAAGGTGACGGCGCGCGCGCGATCCGCCGCCTCTGCCGAGCCAAGCAAGGTGACCGCCAGATTATAGGCCGCGAGCGGCTGGGTCTGCGCGGCCCTTTCCAGCAATTGCCGGCCACGCGTCACATCGCGCGCCACGCCTTCGCCGCGAAGCAGCATCATGGCGAAACTGAAGGCGGCATTGGCATCGCCGCGCTCCGCGGCAATGCGATACCAATCGGCAGCCTTGGCTGCATCCTGCCGCACGCCCAGCCCCTGCCTCAGGATTTCGCCGAGCAATGTCATGGCGGCGGCATCGCGGCCATCGCGCTCGATGCGCTGTGTCGCGATCTGAAAGGCAAGCCTGTAAAAGCCCGTCTGATAGGCGCCGTATGCCGTATCAGGCTCCGGGGTGGCAGGGCGCTGCGCATGCGCGCTGGAGGGCAGCAGAACCGCTCCGATCAGCATCAGCGCTGGCAAGAAGCTTGTTCTTTGCCTGGCTCGCATGGTGGAATGTGACATGGCGTCAGGCTGGCGCATCTGCGCTGCTGGAATCGCTGATCATAGCCACGCAGCGCGCAAGGGTGCCAGCCAGATCATCGACTTCCCAGATCCATTCGCCGAGCGCGATAAACTCGGCATGGGTGGCGGCCAGCGGCGCAATCATGGCCTCATCAGCTGCATAGGCAACGCATGGAACCTGAAAAATTTCCGCCCACCAGGTGGCGCGCTCAATCACGGCTGAGGCATTCGGCATGGAACCATCGCTTCGCGGCTCACCGAACATGACATAATCGACATTGGCCTCGCCGGCATCCATCGCATCATGGCGGGAGCGCAAATGCCCCGCGCCAACACTTCGGCCTGCCGGCATCTGCTCGCGCGCGGCGCGCAGTGCCTGAGCATCGCCGGCAAGATGCGCACCATCGGCCCCGCCGCGCACGCACACCGCGACATCGGCCTCGACCATGACCGCGACGCCCAAAGCTTGCACGGGCGCACAGATGGCTTTGACGAGATTGATCATGCCGCGCTCATCGGCTGGCGCGAGGCGCACAAGAAGCGCTGATGCATCTGCAAGCTTGCAGGCATCGGCCAGCCTGGTTGGCCAGTCCGCCACCTCGTTGAGAGGCGGCGTCACCAGCATCAGGCGCGCGGGTTCTGTGGTGGCGTGCGAATTCGACATGGCGGACGGGTAGCGCGAGTGCGCGTGAAAGTCACGCACCCGCATTCACGGCGTGCAATCAGGCCGCTTTTTTCGCGCCGATGACCGGGTCAAGCTCGCCCTTGGCATAACGCTTGGCCATGTCGGCCAATGTCGCGACACGCTTGATCTTGCTGGCCTGGCCGGCGGTGTTGAACTGTTCAAGGCGCTCGCGGCAGAGCTTGGCCATCGCTTCCATGGCGGGCTTGAGATATTTGCGCGGGTCGAACTCGCCGGGGTTTTCGGAGAGCACCTTCCGGATCTGGCCGGTCATCGCCATGCGGTTATCCGTGTCGATGTTGATCTTGCGCACACCATGCTTGATGCCGCGCTGGATTTCCTCGACCGGCACGCCCCAGGTCGGCTTCATCTGGCCGCCATAGGCGTTGATGATGTCCTGCAAATCCTGCGGAACCGACGACGAGCCATGCATGACAAGGTGCGTGTTTGGCAGCTTGGCGTGGATTTCCTCGATCACGTTCATCGCCAGCACCTTGCCATCGGGCTTGCGCGTGAACTTGTAAGCCCCGTGGCTGGTGCCCATTGCGATGGCGAGTGCATCCACCTTGGTCTCGGCAACGAACTTCACGGCCTCTTCGGGATCGGTGAGAAGCTGATCGTGGCTGAGCTTGCCCTCGAAGCCATGGCCATCTTCGGCCTCGCCCATGCCGCTTTCGAGCGAACCCAAAACGCCAAGCTCGCCCTCTACCGAAATGCCGCCCAGATGCGCCATCTCGGTGACGCGGCGGGTGACGCCGACATTGTAATCCCAATCGCCCGGCGTCTTGCCGTCCGCTTTCAGCGACCCATCCATCATCACCGAGGTGAAGCCAGCCTGGATCGCGGTCATGCAGGTTGCGGGTTCATTGCCATGGTCCAGATGCACGCAGACCGGGATATGCGGATAGATTTCCGTCAGCGCATCCATCATGTGGCGCAGCATCACGTCATTGGCGTAGGAGCGCGCGCCGCGCGAGGCCTGGATGATCACCGGCGCACCGACGGCGTTGCACGCCTCCATGATGGCGAGCGCCTGCTCCATGTTGTTGATGTTGAAGGCAGGCACACCGTAATCATTCTCGGCGGCATGATCGAGCAATTGGCGGAGCGTAATGCGGGGCATGGGGTGTTCTCTCCCGAAGACAGCGTTTTGTAGCGAGTGGTTTCTGTTGCGCGTCCTATCGCAACCGATCGTGGCGCGCCAGCGGCATGGTAAAGGAAACTAGACCCGCGCCAGCGCCTTGACGCCCGGCAGGTCCTTGCCTTCCATCCATTCGAGGAAGGCGCCGCCGGCGGTCGAGAGATAGGTGAGATCGTCGCTCACACCTGCATGGTTCATCGCCGCCACCGTGTCGCCGCCGCCTGCCACCGAGACGAGGCCGGCGGCTTTGGTCTGCGCCGCCACTGTCTTGGCGATGGCCACCGTGCCTGAATCGAATGGGGCCAGCTCGAAGGCACCGAAGGGGCCATTCCACACCACGGTTGCGGTGCGGGAGAGGGCGTCTTCCACGGTTGCGATGCTCTTTGGGCCAATGTCGAGGATCATCTCATCGGCCTGCACATCCGTGACCGATGCCGCACGATGCGAGGCGTGCGCCTTGAATTCCTTGGCGAGAAGCGCATCGACGGGGAGGATGATGGTGCAGCCCGCAAGCTTCGCCTTCTCCTCGATCTCGCGGGCTGTGTCGGCGAGATCATGCTCGCAGAGCGATTTGCCGACACTCAAGCCCCGCGCGGCGAGGAACGTGTTGGCCATGCCGCCGCCGATCACCAGCATCTCGACCTTGGTTACGAGATTGCCGAGCAATTCCAGCTTGGTCGAGACCTTCGCGCCGCCGACAATCGCCATCACCGGGCGCTTGGGGTTACCAAGTCCGGCGGTGAGCGCATCAAGCTCGGCTTCCATTGTGCGGCCCGCATAGGCCGGCAGGATGTGGGCGAGGCCCTCGGTGGAGGCGTGGGCGCGGTGGGCGCAGGAGAAGGCATCGTTGACGTAAGTGTCGCCATTGGCGGCAAGCGCCTTCACGAAACCCGGCTCGTTCGCCTCTTCGCCCGGATGGAAGCGGGTGTTTTCCAGCACCAGTATTTCGCCGGGCTTGATGGCGGCGACGGCAGCGCTCGCCACCGCGCCAATGCAATCCTCTGCAAAAGCGACGGGCGCTTCGAGAAGTTCAGCCAATGCCTTCGCCACAGGCTTCAGAGAGAATTGCGCATCGCGGCGCAGCTCAAGTGTCTCGCCCTTCGGCCTGCCGAAATGGGCGAGGATGATGACCTTGTCGCCACGGTGGGCAATATCCTGTAGCGTCGGCAGGATGCGCTCCAGCCGTGTGGCATCGGTGACGCGGCCATCTTCCATCGGCACGTTGAGATCAACGCGCACGAGCACGCGCTTGCCCGATACATCGGCTTCATCAAGCGTGCGGAAGGATTTCGCGGACATCGCGGTTACTCCTGAGGCAGACTGATCAGCGGCCGATCAGGCCAGTCTTGAACGCGATGATGACCAGCACAGCGCCCAGCACAGCCGAGGCGAGCGACGAGATCATCAACGCGCCGAAGCGCGGGGTCGCGTCAATGCGGGCATTTAGCTTTTGCAATGCGCCTGAGAGGCCATCGAAATCCAGCCCGCGGGCGGTGTCTTCCAGCCGCTGCGCGCCGCGCTCGATGGTGGCCTCCGCGCGGGTCAGCACAGCCTCATAGCGCGCGAATTTTTCCTCAATCCGCGCTGTCTTATCCTCGATGCGCGAAAGCTGATCGAGGGAAGCGGCGGGGGAGGGCGTCACGACGGTCACTGCCGGGGCGCTCTCAGCGTTGGCGGCGGCGGGCGCAATGATTGTCTGCGCAGGGTCTTTGCGGGCGGCTTCGGCCATTTGGGGCGTCCTTTTCATCATGACGAACTGTCATAAGGGAAAATGCGACGCCCGCATGACGAAAGCCGGCGTCGCGTGTTGTGTCAGAGCAATTTGCCCATCGCCACCGCCGTGTCGCACATGCGGTTCGAGAAGCCCCATTCATTGTCATACCAGGAGAGCACGCGCACAAACTTCTCGTCCATCACCTTGGTCTGGTCGAGCGCGAAGGTGGAGGAGTGCGGATCATGGTTGAAGTCGATCGAGACATTCGGCTGATCTGTCACGCCGAGAATGCCCTTGAGCGGGCCACGCTTGGCGGCCTTCAGGATGGCGTCGTTGATCTTCTCGACGCTGGTCTTGCGCTTGGCCATGAACTTGAAATCCACCACCGAGACATTCGGCGTCGGCACGCGGATCGAGGTGCCATCCAGGCGGCCCTTCAGCTCAGGGATAACGAGGCCGATGGCCTTGGCAGCACCCGTCGAGGTCGGGATCATCGACATGGCGGCGGCACGCCCGCGATAGAGATCCTTGTGTATGGTGTCGAGCGTCGGCTGATCGCCGGTATAGGCATGGATTGTGGTCATGAAGCCCTTGTCGATGCCGCAGGCCCTGTGCAGCACAGAAACCACCGGCGCGAGGCAATTGGTGGTGCAGGACGCATTCGAGACCACGGTGTGGCCGCTGGTCAATTCGCCATCGTTGACGCCGTAGACCACGGTCAGGTCTGCATTGTCGCAAGGGGCGGAAACGAGCACGCGCTTGGCGCCGGCCTTGAGATGGCTGGCGGCCTTCTCGCGTGTGGCGAAGATGCCGGTGCATTCCAGCGCAACATCGACCTTGAGCTCCTTGTGCGGCAATTCCGCCGGATCCTTGATGGCGGTGACGCGGATGCGCTTGCCGGCCACGACGATATGATCGCCATCAACCTCGACACTCATCGGGAAGCGGCCATGCACCGAGTCAAAGCGCAGCATATGCGCATTGGTGGCGACTGGCCCAAGATCATTGATGCCGACGACCTCGATGTCCTTGCGCTTGCCCTCGGCGATGGCCCGCAGCACGTTGCGACCGATGCGGCCAAAGCCGTTGATAAAAACGCGGACAGTCATGGCAGGCATACCTTTCGAGGCTAAGCATTGAGTTTCGAGGGGGATTTGGCCCGGAATCGCGGCAAATTCAAGCCGAGATCCATGTTTTCACACGCATGGCGGCTAAGTTTGCCGGATATGCTTTATGCCGGCAGATATTTCACCCATTATGCCGGCGCATCACAGCCTCTGTCGCGGCTTCCGCCGTGATGCCGAAATGCTTGTAAAGCTCCTTGTAGGGCGCGCTTGCGCCGAAGCTGTTCATGCCGATGAAGGTGCCATCCGGGCCGATCACCGCATCCCAACCAAAGCGCATGCCGGCCTCGATAGCGAGCATGATCGGCGCATCGCCGATGATCGATGCGCGGGTTGAGGCATCCTGCGCCAGCAGCAGTTCCAGCGAAGGCACCGAAACCACGCGTGCCGGCACGCCCTTGTCGGCAAGCTGCTTTTGCGTCGCCATGGCGATCTCGACCTCAGAGCCTGAGGCGAAGATGCTGGCCTTGGCCTTCACTTTTTTGCCCGATGCGTCCGTGGCAGGGCTCAGCTCATAAGCGCCTGCCGAGCAGCGATTGGTGTTCGCTTCGCTGCGCAATTGCGGCAGGTTCTGGCGGGTGAGCGCCAGCACGGTCGGGCCATTGGTGCGCTCCAGCGCCAGCTCCCAGCATTCAGCGGTCTCAACGGCATCGCAGGGGCGGAAGGTGCGCAGACCCGGCATCGAGCGCAGCGCCGCCAGATGCTCCACCGGCTGGTGGGTGGGGCCATCTTCGCCAAGGCCAATCGAGTCATGCGTCATGACATAGACCACCGGCTGCTGCATCAGCGCGGCAAGGCGGATGGAAGGGCGGCAATAATCGGTGAACACCATGAAGGTGCCGCCTGCGGGGCGGAAGCCGCCATGCAGCGCGATGCCGTTCATCGCAGCCGCCATGCCATGCTCGCGGATGCCATAATGGATATAGCGACCCTTGCGGTTCTTCGCGGTGAAGGGCTCGGCAGCCTTGGTCTTGGTGTTGTTGGAGGGCGTGAGGTCGGCCGATCCAGCCAGAAACTCCGGCATCACGGCGCTTATCGCCTCAATGGCCAGCTCAGAGGCCTTGCGGGTCGCGACAGCCTGCGGGGCCGCCAGCAGCGCCTTGCGGTGGGCGGTCATGGCCTTGACAAGTTTTGCAGGAAGCTCATGCGCGATACGGCGGGAAAACTCTTTCTGCCTGGCCGCAGACAATGTGGCGAAGCTTACATCCCAGGCCTTGCTGGCGGCAGCGCCCTTCGCGCCGACCTCGCGCCAGAATGAAAGGGCCTTGGGGTCAATCGCGAAGGCATCATTCTTGAGGCCAAGCTTGGCCTTGGCAGCGGCGGCTTCGTCAGCGCCCAAAGGCTCGCCATGGGCCTTCGAGGTGCCGGCGCGCTTGGGCGAGCCATAGCCGATGATGGTCTTGCACGCGATCATGGTCGGGCGTGAGGACTTCTGCGCGCGTTGAAGCGCGGCGGCGATGGCCACAGGATCATGCCCGTCAATGCGCTCGGCGCGCCAGCCGGCAGATTTGAAGCGTGCGACCTGATCGACAGAGTCAGAGATGGACAGCGGGCCATCGATCGAGATGCCGTTGTCATCCCACAGCACGATCAGCTTGTTGAGCTTCAGGTGGCCGGCGAGCGCAATCGCCTCCTGGCTGATGCCCTCCATGAGGTCACCATCAGAGGCGAGCACATAGGTGAAGTGATTGGTGGCCTTTTTGCCGAATTCGGCAGCGAGCATCGTCTCCGCCATGGCCATGCCGACAGACGTTGCAAGCCCTTGGCCGAGCGGGCCGGTGGTCATCTCGACGCCCGGCGTATGGCCATGCTCGGGGTGGCCGGCGGTATTCGAGCCAAGCTGGCGGAAGCGCTTGAGCTGGTCGAGCGTCACGGCCTCGACGCCGATGAGATGCAGCAGCGCATAGATCAGCATCGAGCCATGGCCGGCGGAGAGCACGAAGCGATCCCGGTCCGGCCAATCGGTGCGCTTGGGGTCGAACTTCAGGAATTGCGAGAACAACACCGTCGCGACATCCGCCGCGCCCATCGGCAGGCCGGGGTGGCCGGATTTTGCCGCCTCGACGCCATCAATGGCGAGCGAGCGAATGGCATTGGCGGCGATGTCATGCTGGGCGCGGTCCATGGGGATTGAGGCCTTCCATCGTGAACGGGTTGGCCGCGTCGATAGGAAGCGAGGGGCGCAGAGTCAATTTCTACGCATGGCCCATGCACAGGGCCGCTCAGTGGGTCGCTAGGCTCGTCAGCTTGAAGCACCTGTTGCAAACTCTGACTCAAAGCCCTCAAAAGGCTTGCGCTTCCGCCTTTGCACCTTAAAGCAACTGTTAACTTTTGCGACCGACTCAGATTTGATTGCTGGCATGACAGGTGAACTCGATCAGGCATTGTTGAGACTGGATGCCGCCCTCGGCCAGATGGAGGCTGCTGCGCAGCGTCGGCTCAATCTCGACAGGCGTCGCGGCGAAATCGAGAGCGAGCTGGCCCTGATGCAGGATGACCGCGCCCGCCTCGCCATTGATCTCGATGGCGCTCTGGCGCGTGCGAATGCCGCAGAATCTGCTGCAACGGATGCCATACGGCGGATTGATTCAGCCATGCATGTCATTCGCGACATTGTTGTCGCGGATGATGGCGTGGCTTGAGGAGCGCGGCATGGGCCAGGTCAGCGTCACGATTGCCGGCAAATCATACCGCATGGCCTGCGGCGATGGTGAGGAAGCGCATCTGGAAGGCCTTGCTGCGCTGCTCGACCAGCGTGTTGCCGAGATGCATGAGGCCTTTGGCGAGATTGGTGACATGCGGCTGCACGTCATGGCCGCGATCAGTATTGCAGACGAAACAGCTGAACTGCGCCGCAAGGTTTCCGCGCT
>JBOFIL010000141.1:0-3103 GCA_051650165.1 Allobosea sp. | reverse complement strand
TGCATCGCCATCACCGCCATCAGTTTTCTCGGCTTCAAGCTGTTCTTCTCCTATGCCGCATGGTTCCCGATCCGCTTTGCCTTCAGCGTCGCGCTGGGTGTGTTGTTCGTGCTCTCCGAATACTGGATTGCGTCTGCGGCCCCACCTGCGCGGCGCGGGCTGATCATGGGTGCATACGCCACCGCGCTCGCGCTCGGCTTTGCTGGCGGGCCGGCGCTTCTGGCGCTGACCGGAACATCAGGCTGGCCGCCTTACATAGCCGCCGCCACGATCTATGCGCTGGCGCTGATCCCACTGGCCATTGGCTGGCGGCGCTTGCCAAGGCTTGATGGCGCGCCCAAACACCCGATTGCGCGCTATCTCTTCGCGGTGCCGCTCGCGACTGGCGCAGGTTTCGGCTTTGGGGCTATCGAGACCGGGGCCTTCTCGATGCTGCCCGTGCTGGGGCTTCGAATCGGCATGGACGCTGCTGGCGCGCCAGTGCTGGTCAGCGCCATGGCGCTCGGCAATGTGCTGTTCCAGCTGCCCATCGGCCTCCTCGCGGACCGATTCGACAAGGCACGGTTGCTGATGGCGATGGCGGCTGTGGGCGTCGTTGGCGCGCTGCTGATCCCGTTCATGGCGGGCTTTGGCGGCGGAGCAGGCGCGTGGCCGCTGAAGGGGCTGCTGTTCATCTGGGGCGGCATCATCGGTGGCATTTATGTGGTGGGCCTAGCCCATCTTGCCTCGCGCTTTGCCGGCGCTGAGCTGGCAGGCGCAAATGCCGCCTTCGTCATGCTTTATAATTTCGGCCTGCTGATCGGTCCGCCGCTGACGGGTTATGGGCTTGATCTTGGCATGTGGAGCTTCGCTGGCGTTTTGGCGTCTTTTTCAGCCGTGATCCTGCTTGCAGGTCTGGTGCGGCGCTGATGCAAACTTGAATTGCGATCTTGCCTTGCGATCTTGACTTCGCGCCCCGGCTGGTTCATTCCGTGCGCCACGCGCCGGGTCATTCCGGCCATTTTCTTTTTCCGCCGGCATCCCATGATGCCGCGACATTTGACAGGAGCGCCCCATGGCCAAGGCCGTGACCGTGAAAATCAAGCTGATCTCGACGGCTGACACCGGTTTCTTCTACGTGACCAAGAAGAACTCCCGCACCATGACCGAGAAGATGACCAAGCGGAAGTATGATCCGGTCGTGCGCAAGCATGTCGAGTTCAAGGAAGCCAAGATCAAGTGATCTTGGACTGACGCTGCACCTAACGGCGAACATCAAGTCATATTGATAAATATGAGCTACAAACCGCCCCCAAAGGGCGGTTTTTTGCTGATCTGGCCCAATGCGCCCTCAGGGCGCGGTGAGCGGAAGCCGCGAGCGCTTGGTCAGCACCACATCATTGCCGACGGCATAGAGGAAGCATGGCGGCCGGTTATCCATTTTTTGTGCATCTTCATTGCACGCGGCCAGGGTGCGTTTCTCGGCCTCATGCTGGCTTGCATTGTCGGTCCTGATAAACAACCGACCGAAAGGGTTGATGGCTATTGCCTTGGGGCCAACCACACTTCCGTAGCCCACAAAATCCGGGCGACGCCTGAAGCTGTCATATACTGTTGGAATCATCTCAACCGAATATTGTCCAGCATAGGCAAGTCGAGCTTCACCTTGAGCTTTGATGCCGGCAAAATCTGCTGTCTGGCGCGGAACGTCATCCACAAACACGAGCTCGCAGGATGCGCTGAGGTGCAATGCGCAGCCTTCCAGCGCACCAGCCACTGCTTCACCGGGTGTTGGCGCTCCAGTCCAGCGCCAAGCTTGGTTGGGTGAACGAACAACAAGTGCGCGATGGCGGCGATCAGCTACGAAACGGTCTGCTTGCACCTCTGCGAAGCGATATTCCGGTGCCGCCTTGCGAAGTGCTGCAATGATTTCGTCTCTCAGCTGAGTGGTTGGGGGCTGGGTAGGGGGCTGGGTTGGCGGCTGGGCTGAGGCCTGTTGCGGCAAGACGGCACCTGCCGCAGTGACCGGTGCTGTTTGCCGGCTGGCAAGAACAACATCATTGCCAACCGCGTAAAGATAGCATGGCAAGTAATCGGGCTGTCTCTTCGCATCGACCTCGCAATCCGCCAGCGCTTTGGCTTCATTCTCGTGCTGGCTTGATGCATCTTTTGCGATGAACACCCCAGCTGTGGGGTGCAGCGCAATCGCTTTTGGCCCAGCTATCATGTGGTAAGTGGTTAAATCGACTCGGGCGCGCATGGCGGTCGGCAAAGCCGGAATCATCTCGGGATCAATTCGCCCGGTATAGTCCGCACGTTGCAACGCCTTGTCGGCAATGGACGCATAGGCGACAGTCGCAGACACCTCGCCATTCACCATGAAAACCTGACACGCCCTGCCTGCGTAGACGCGGCACCCCTCCAGCGACAACCGCACAGCTTCCTCGGGGCTTGGCTGGCTTGTTCTGCGCCAAACCGTGTAGGGCGGCACATAAACAAGAGCCTTGTTGGCGCGTCCGGCATCATAAAGTTCTGCATGCCTTGCCAAGCCGGTTGCCTCAGGCGTCAACCGAGCCAACCCCTCCACGATGGAGCGGCGAAATGGCGTCATGGTCGTTCCGCCAGCAGCTCCGTTCGGCTGTGTGACAGGCGGGGCTGCGACAGCCACAGGTGGCGCAACGATGGCGGGGGCCACAACTGCCGCAGCCGCAGCTGGAGCCGGGGCAGCTGGAGCCGGTGCAGCGCTGGCAATCTGCAAGGCGAAGGGCGCAGTCAACCGCCTTGGCAACACGACATCGTTCCCGGAGGCATAGAGCAGGCAGGTGAGCGGCTCTGGATTGCGCTTCGCGTCAGAATCGCAATCGGCAAGGGCTTTTTGCTCGGCATCAAACTGGCTGGTCGTGCCCTGGGCCACAAACAGCCCGTTGGAAGGGTGCAAGGCGGCGGCCTTGGGGCCGGCCAAAGACGCATAACCTGCAATATCGAGCCTGCTGCGAACCACCTCGGTCAGCGCGGGCACCATATCGGCGTCAAAGCTCCCGGCATAGACCATGCGCTGCGTGGACTTGGCCATGATGCCTTCGGGATCACCCGCTGGCAGCGGGTCATCATTGGCGACGATGGC
>JBOFIL010000140.1:0-3322 GCA_051650165.1 Allobosea sp. | reverse complement strand
AAATAGGCATCCGCCAGCTCCTCGCGCCCGCCGGAGAAGCCCGTGTCGATCACACGCCGCACGGCCATCGGCAACGCCAATGTGGCCATGGAAGCTACAAGCAGAGCGCAAAGCGCAGCCAGAATGCGCCAGCGATAGGCCAGCACATAGGGCTTCAGCGCCCGGAACGCACCAAACTTCACCTTGGCGCGCGGTGTTTCACCTGGGGGTGAAGTGACCATCGGCTCCGCCGCCTTCGTCATTGTCTCGCGCGCCAAAGCCTCAGTGTCCCTCAAATTGATGGTGGGCCTTCAATGAAATACGCCAGCGAACTTGCGCGGACGTGCCCCTTGCGGTATGTGCGCGCCATCTCACGAGATCAACTCCCCTGAGAACTCCGTGCTCGCATTTTGCTGCTCGCATTTGCGCCGGAGCCGAAGGGGCCGCCGCTGAACAAGGAACTTGAGTGATGAAGGCCGACATCCATCCCAACTACCACACCATCAAGGTCGTGATGACCGATGGCACTGAATATCTGACGAGGTCCACCTACGGCAAGGAGGGTGACACCCTCAATCTCGATATTGACCCGAAGACCCACCCGGCCTGGACCGGCGGCACCCAGCATATGCTGGATCGTGGCGGCCGCGTCTCGCGCTTCAATTCGCGCTTCGGCGAGATGAGCTTTGGCAAGAAGTGATCAGCAAGAAATGAGTTGATGCTTCGGCGCGCATGCGCCTTAGCTGAAACGACAAACCCGGCTCACGCCGGGTTTTTTGTTGTCTTGTGTCTTTGCGGCAAAGGCCTTCTTTCCCGCGTCATGGTCGGGCCTGTCCCGACCATCCACGTCTTTCTTGACCACTCAAAACCGTGGATGCTCGGCACAAGGCCGAGCATGACGGCAGAGGTCAAAAGCCCTACCGCCCCAGCATCTCGCTCAAGCGGCCAAGCTGTGCCTGCACGGGATTGGCCGGCAGCTCGGCAGCGGCGTTCCGCGCCTCGTCCATCAGCCCCTCGAGGTGGCGGATGCGCAAGAGCATGCGCAGCGATTGCTCGACCAGATCGCGCAGCGGCTGCGGCAGTTGCACATAAATCTCTTCGGCATTTGGCGAGCCGGCATCGGCGAGGCGCACGCGGTTTTTCTCGTTGCGCGCCTGCTCCGGCGTGAGTTCGCCTTCCGAGACCGCACGCTGCACCAGCAGCCATGAGGCGATCTGCATCAGCCTTGTGGTCAGCCGCATGCTCTCAGTGGCATAGGCGAGCGAGGCATCGCGCCCGAGCAGCTTTGATTCCTGCCGGCCATCACCATCGAGATACACGGCGGTGGTCTCGACCAGCGTCATGCCTTCACGAAACAGCGTCTTGAAATTTTCCGATTGTAGGAAGCTCTTCACGAAGGGGACGGCAGCCGCCCCATTCTGCGCCACCGGAAACGCAACTGTCTCACCCATGATACGCCACACCTTCCTCGGTTCATGCCAGCGTTCCGAACTGGAACAACTGTCCTCGTCATGCCCGATGTCTCGCAAACCTAGCGCCAGTTGCGCCCGAATGCAGCGTTCACTGATTGTTAGGGTTAATTTTCACAGCGCCCGCGCCATCTCGCGCAAACGGAATTTCTGGATCTTGCCAGTCGAGGTTTTAGGCAACTCGGCAAAAACGATGGTGCGCGGCACCTTGTATCCCGCCAGATGCTGCCGACACCAAGCGATCATATCGGCCTCGCTGGGGCTCTGCCCTGGCCTCAGCTCGATAAAGGCACAGGGCGTCTCGCCCCATTTGTCATCGGGCCGCGCCACCACGGCGGCAGCCTGCACGCTGATATGTTTGTAGAGCACATCCTCCACCTCGATGGAGGAGATGTTTTCGCCCCCAGAAATGATGATGTCCTTGGAGCGATCCTTCAGCTGGATGTAGCCATCAGGGTAGCGCACGCCGAGATCACCCGAATGGAACCAGCCACCGGCGAAGGCATCAGCGGTGGATGTCGGGTTCTTCAGGTAGCCCTTCATCACCACATTGCCGCGCATCATCACCTCGCCCATGGTCGTGCCATCACGCGGCACGGGGGCCATCGTTTCAGGATCGAGCACATCAAGCTCCTCCAGCGCGAGATAGCGCACGCCCTGCCGGGCCTTTCTGGCCGCATATTCATCAGCCGGCAGATGCTGCCATTCCTCATGCCAGTCATTAATAACGGAAGGGCCATAGGTTTCGGTGAGGCCATACAGATGCGTCACCTCGAAGCCGGCAGCCTTCATCGCGGCGAGAACAGCCTCCGGCGGCGGCGCGGCGGCGGTGAAGAATGAGACATTGTGGCCGAGTTTGCGCTTCTCGCTCTCCGGTGCATTCAGCAATGTCGCCATGACAATGGGCGCGCCGCACAGATGCGTGACGCAATGGTCCGCCAGCGCATCCCACATGGCTTTCGCGCGCACCTGACGCAGGCACACATGCGTGCCGGCAACGATGGAAAGCGACCAAGGGAAGCACCAGCCATTGCAATGGAACATGGGCAGCGTCCACAGATAGACCGGGTGCTTGGCCATGCCGCAGGTCACGATGTTGGAGGTGGCGAGCAACGACGCGCCGCGATGGTGATAGACCACACCCTTGGGGTCTCCTGTGGTGCCGGAGGTGTAGTTCAGCGCAATCGCATCCCATTCATCGCGCGGCATCGACCACGCGAAATCCGGGTCGCCGCTCGCGACAAACGCCTCGTAATCATAGGAGCCGATGAGATCCCCCGGCCCGTCATAGACCGGGTCGTCATAATCAATGACGATTGGCTTGTGTTTCGCCATTGCCAGCGCCGGCTGGATGATTTTCGAGAATTCCCGGTCGGTGATCAGCACCTTGGCCTCGCCATGATCGATGCTGAAGGCGATGATGGCGGGGTCCAGCCGTGTGTTGAGCGTGTTCAGCACCGCGCCGCACATCGGCACGCCGTAATGGCACTCAAGCATGGCAGGCGTGTTGGCCATCATCGCCGCCACCGTATCGCCGCGCTTGAGCCCGAGCCCCGCCAGCGCCGAGGCAAGCCGGCGCGTGCGGGCATAGAATTCGCGATAACTGCGCCGCAGCGGCCCATGGATGATCGCGATCTGGTCCGGGAACACGCTCGCGGCGCGCTCGAGGAAGGTCAGCGGTGTCAGTGGCTGGAAATTGGCCGCGTTACGATCGAGCCCGTCATCGAAGATGCTGCGATCCGGCATATGAGGCTCCGCCCTGCTGTTGTTCTGGTTGGGCTGAGTAAAGCGCCCTGCCCCGGTCTCGGCAAGCGCTCAGCACCCGCCATGGAGCTTGCCTTAAAGTCGCGCTCGACGGCGCTCTTGCGCTGGGT
>JBOFIL010000139.1:0-2279 GCA_051650165.1 Allobosea sp. | reverse complement strand
AGAATTCCGCCCTATTACGACTCGCTGGTGGGTAAGCTCATCGTGCATGGGCGCACGCGCACAGAATGCCTGATGCGCCTGCGCCGTGCGCTGGACGAGTTCGTGGTCGACGGCGTGGACACGACACTGCCGCTGTTCCGCGATCTGGTCCGCAATCCGGACATCCAGAATGGCGATTATGACATTCACTGGCTGGAAAAATTCCTCGCCGCTGCGCCGGATGAGACCGCTGGCTGACCGCAGGGCCGCCCTTGTCCGCTGACCCGCTGATCACGCCAGACATTCTGCTCCGCGCCTATGCGGTTGGCGTGTTTCCGATGTCGGAATCGCGCGATGACCCCAATCTGTTCTGGGTCGAGCCGAATAAGCGCGCCATCATGCCGCTTGATAGGTTCCATGTGCCCAAGCGCCTGGCCCGCACCGTGCGCACGGACAAGTTCGAGATCAGGACCGATCATGACTTTGAGGCGGTGATCGCGGCCTGCGCGGGCGATGACATCACACAGAGCGCTGCGCCTGAACGCGAAGAAACCTGGATAAACACCCGTATTCGCACGCTTTACGGCGAATTGTTCGCGCTTGGCCATGTCCACACGGTCGAGTGTTGGCTCGATGAAAAGCTGGTGGGCGGGCTTTATGGCGTGAGCCTTGGCGGCGCCTTCTTTGGCGAAAGCATGTTTCACCGCGCCACTGACGCTTCCAAGGTGGCGCTGGTGCATCTGGTCGCGCGGCTGATTGCCGGCGGTTACCGCCTGCTCGATGCGCAGTTCCAGACCGCGCATCTCACCCAGTTCGGCACGCTGGAATTGCCGCGCAAGCGCTATCAGGCCGTGCTGGCAAACGCGCTCGAAACGCGCGGTGATTGGCACGGCTGGGAGGCAAGCGGCGCGCGCATGGATGGCGCGGCGGCCATGGCGATCATTGGCGGGAGCGCGTCATCAGCCTGAGCCTCACCCAAGCCGCCCACGCGCTGCCACATCGATCTCGCCGATGATTTCTCCGCCGCGGACCGCAATCAGCCGATCGACCATGTTGACGACGACGCAGACATGGTTCGGCACGATGCGCACCACATCGCCGATATTTGGCCGCTCATTGCAGGCGGAAAGATCAAGAAAACCATGTTCCTCGGCAAAGCGCGCAATGCGAGCCTGCGGGTGCTCAAGGATAACCCCATAGCCATCCAGCCCGCCCGTATCCGATGTCAGCGTCTTGGAACCTGAATCCAGAATGCCCCGCTCGGGTGCCGCGCGGCTCACAACGGTCGCGTAAACCGTCAAGGCGCAATCCTCCAGCCGGGCAACACCGGCCTTCATCTGCATCCTGTCGTTGAAGATATACGTGCCGGCACGGTGCTCGGTGGAGCCGCGCAACTCGCCAATATGCGGCGTGTTGGGGGTGCCACCTGTCGAGATGATGCCAGGATCCAGCCCATGCACACGCAGCCCTGCCAGCGCCTCATCGAGAAAGCGCTGCGTTGCTGGCCAGCCATCTTCAGGTGGATACATCAACAAGCCGGCAAAGCTCAGATGCGGCGAGGCGGCAATCTGGCGGGCGAGCGCCACGGCCTCGGCGGACGTCTCGACCCCGGCGCGTTTGCGGCCCGTGTCACACTCGACCACCACAGACAAGGGACGCCCGGCAATGCGCCCGGCTTCAGGCAGGCCGGCAATCGTCACCGGATTATCGGCGGCGACCGTGACATGCGTGTTTGCGAGCAATCGCCCCAGCCGCCCTGTCTTGTGCTCGCCAAGGATGTTGTAGCTGATCAGGATGTCATCAAGGCCAGCCTCTGCCATCACCTCCGCCTCGCCGAGCTTCTGGCAGGTGAGCCCGCGTGCGCCCGCCGCCATCTGCATCGCCGCCAGAACAGGCGATTTATGGGTCTTGGTGTGCGGGCGATTGGCAATGCCCTTGGCATCATGCAAGGCTTGCATCCGCGCAATGTTCGCCTCGACAATGTCAAGGTCAATCACCACCGCCGGCGTGCCAAACTCGCGCGCAATGCGCTGTTTCAGCTGCGCTATTCCCTCATGGTGCATCGGTCAGCTCTCGCAGGCGATTGAAACGAGCTGGGAGCGCACCCGCTCTGCAATCGCACCTGTGGTGACTGCCGGCCCCGCCGCGGCATTTTGCGGATTGAGCCCCGCCTGTTTCAGCAAGGCCGCAACCGCATTGCGCCCGGTCAATTCATGCGCGCGCGCTGGCGCAATGCCAGCCACAAGAAACCGCGCCGAAGGGTCAGCCGTGGCCAGCCCCATGAAATGGCCGGATGCATC
>JBOFIL010000138.1:0-10182 GCA_051650165.1 Allobosea sp. | reverse complement strand
GGGGCGCGGTGACTTCCATCTCCAGCCCGACGGACGGCTGATCCGGCGCGGAAGCGACCCTGAAGCCGACCATGTCTATGCAGGTGTCGCCATCCTTAAGCCGACCTTGTTCGAGGCTTGCCCGGAGGGGCCATTTTCGCTCAACCTGCAATTTGACCGGGCGATTGCGCAGGGGCGATTGTTCGGTCAGGAATTGCAGGGACAGTGGCTGCATGTCGGCACGCCTGATGCCATAGAGGGCGCAAATGCGCTGTATGCTGCCGCGCGACAATGAAGGTGTGAGGCGCGCGTGACAGGCAAGGCCCGGCTGTTCAACATTGTGCCGGGCGCCAGCTTCCTGCCGGAGCTAAGCCACGCCATTCTTGATGACGCGCTGGGACTTGGCCTTTCCGCTGATGATCAGCTGGGGCTGGCGCGCACCACCATCTATCTGCCGACACGGCGCGCCGTCGCCGCGCTCTCGCAACACCTCACCGCCGCCATCACCGCCCGCACCGGCAGCAAGGCCACGCTGCTGCCGCGCATCCGACCGCTTGGCGGGCTGGATGAAGCGGAGGTGGAGCTGGCGGCGGCGGCCCTGCCCGGCACCATTGAAGCCGAGATCGGCGAGGGCGGTGATCCGCCCGTGCCACCTGCGATCGCGCCGCTCAGGCGCAAGCTGCTGCTCGCCCGTCAGATCGAGGCCTGGGGGCGCAGTATCAACCGCGCCTGCTTTGATCTTGATGAGGCGTCCGCACGGCTGATCCCGGACGGTATTGGCGAGGCAGCGGAACTCGCCACACATCTGGCTGAGTTGATCGACACGATGCATGCCTCAGGCATCCATTTTGACAAGCTGAAGGGCCTCGATGCGGCGCGCTTTGACCAGCTCTGGGAGTTCACGCTCGGCTTCCTCAAGATCGCTGGCGAGACATGGCCTTCCATCCTCGCCCATGAAGGCGCGCTGGACCCGGCTGACCGGCGCAACCGGCTGATTGAAGCCGAATGCCAACGCATTGAGCTGGGCCGCCTTGAAGGGCCCGTGATTGCGGCAGGCACCACCGGCTCGGTGCCGGCGACAGCCCGCCTGCTGACAGCGATTGCGCGCTCAACGCAAGGGGCAGTGATCCTGCCGGGGCTTGATCCGCATCTCGAAGACGAGGCCTGGCAGCAGCTTGTGCCACAGCCCACCGAGGCACGCATCGACCTTGCCATCTCCCATCCGCAGGCAATCATGGCGCGGCTGGTTGCGCAGATGGGTGCGAAGCGGACAGACATCGTTTCGCTAGGGAGACCTGACGCTGATCGATTTGCGCGCGCACGGCTGGTGTCGGATGCGCTGCGCCCGGCCAACACCACCCATCGCTGGCGCGAGGCGCCATTTGACATCGCCCATGCCGTTGAGGCTCTGGCAGAGGCCGCGATCATCGAGGCAAGCGATGAGCGCGAGGAGGCACTGGCCATCGCCATTGCACTGCGTGAAGCGGTGGAAGAACCCGAGGCCCATGCGGCTTTGGTGACGCCTGATCGCGGACTGGCGCAGCGCGTCGCCATCGAGCTGGCGCGCTGGAACATCGAGGTGGATGACAGCGCCGGCAAGAGCCTCGCTCGCTCGCTGCCGGGGCATCTGGCGCTGACCATGCTCAAGGCGCTTGCGTCTTCTGCAAGCCCGGTCACGCTCGCCGACTTCATCCAGCACCCCCTGCTGCGGCTCGGGCTGTCCGCGCCTGAGCGCCAGCGAGCTGTTTCGGCTATCGAAATCGCCGTGTTGCGCGGGGGCATGATGGGCGATGGCCTTGCCGGGCTCTTGCGCGGACTTGCAAGCGCACCGGCGCGGCGCAAAGCGAGCCACCCATCGCCACCACTGAAGCGCATCAGCGATGATGACCTTGGCCTTGCAAGGCGCTTTCTGGATGGCCTGATGGCGGCGCTTTCCCCGCTGACTTCGGCCCTGGCCAACCCCGCGGCTGATTTTGGGAACGTGGCCGCGGAACATGCAAAGGCGCTGGCGGCGCTGACGCTTGAAGACGACACAGCAGCGGCCTTTGATGGCGAAGCAGGAGCGTGCCTCAGTGTGCTTCTTGACGAACTTGCCTTGCAAGCCACCGGGCTGATCAGCGGTGATGCGCGCGATTATCAGGATTTGCTTCAGTCGCTCATAGCCGACGAAATTCTGGCTCCACCTGCAAGAGCCGGTGCACGCATATCCATTCTCGGCCTGCTTGAGGCGCGCATTATCGACCATGATTGTGTCGTGCTGGCTGGCCTCAATGAAACCGTCTGGCCACCCGAACAGACGGGCGATCCTTTCCTCAATCGCCCAATGCGGCAGGAGCTTGGCCTGCCATCGCCAGAACGGCGGATCGGCCAATCGGCCCATGATCTCAGCCAGCTTGTGCTGGGCTCCGGCCGCATCATCCTCTCCCGCGCCGCCAAGGCCGGACTGACACAGACTGTGCCTTCGCGGTTCTGGCAGCGGCTGCAAGCCGTGACGCCTGCCCCCGCATGGCAGGCTGCGCTCACACGCGGCAACGAGGTGCTGACGTTTGCGCGGCAACTGGCCATGCCAGCCACCTCGCAGCCTATCGCACGCCCGGAGCCCATTGCGTCAGCAGAGCTTCAACCGGTGCGCTTCAGCGTGACGGAACTTGAGCGGCTGGCGCGCGACCCTTATGCGGTGTTTGCCAAGCGCATTCTCAAGCTTGCGCCGATTGAACCCCTGATTGCTGCGGTAGGCGCCCGCGAGCGCGGGCAATTGTTCCACGATATTCTCGCCGAGTTCGGCGCGGCCTATCCGCAGCAATTACCTGCCGATGCGCGGCAACGCCTGATGGAGATTGCCGAGGCAAAGTTCGCGAACCTTGCTGATGAGGCCGAGGTGATGGCGTTCTGGAAGCCACGCTTTGGCGCACTGGCTGACATGATCATCGCCTGGGAAACGCAGCGCCGCGCAACGCTTGCTGAGCTGCATGCCGAGATCGACGGGCGGGCAGACTTCGCGCTCGTTGATGGCACTCAAATCACGATGACAGCGCGTGCGGACCGTATTGAGCGGCGGCGTGACGGCACAACCGCGATTGTTGATTTCAAGACGGGTAACGCGCCGTCAGGGCTGGAAATTGATGTGGGCCTTGCCGCGCAGCTCACCTTGCAGTCGGTCATAGCCTCGCGAGGCGGTTTTTCCGGCATCACAGCGGCATGGCCGGATGAGGCTGCATATGTCAGCCTCAAATCGCGCAAGGGTGGCGCGCTGGCAGTCACGAAAAAGGCCGGCGAAGAGCTTGTCGCTTTGTCCAACGAGCAGCTCGATGAATTGCGGGCCGCACTCAGCGCATACCGATCTGGCGCGCGCGGCTTCATCTCGCGGCTTGCGCCCAAGACCACGCGCGATGTCGGGGATTATGACGCGCTCGCGCGGGTGAAGGAGTGGTCGCGCGGTGGCGATGAGGATGAGGGGCCAAGCGAATGAGCGCCCCCGCCAATCTCCCGCCCGTGCCCTCGCCTGCGACAAAAGCCGCGCAACTTATGGCGGCTGATCCGGCCATCTCGTCTTTCGTCTCGGCCAATGCCGGCTCTGGCAAGACCACAGTGCTGGTCAACCGCGTGCTGAGGCTTTTGCTTGCCGGCGTTGAGCCATCGCGCATTGTCTGCCTCACTTATACCGAAGCTGCCGCTGCAAACATGCAGATCAGGCTGTTTCGCGAACTGAGCAATTGGGCGACAGCATCAGATGACAAGCTGGCAAATAATCTTACCAAGTTGGTTGGCAAAATTCCTCCGCTCAGCATCATGGCGCGGGCACGCACGCTTTTCGCCGCTGCTCTGGAAACGCCGGGTGGTCTTTCCATCAACACCATCCATGGCTTTTGCACCCGCGTGCTGCAAACCGCCCCCTTCGAGGCGGATGTGCCCGCCGGGTTCAAGATCATCCAGGGGGCCGATCTTGCCCTGCTGAAAAATGAGGCCATACGCGACTGCTTGCTGGCAGGGGCGAAAGATCCCGGCTCTGATCTTGGCAAGGCGATGGCACGGATCACGCAGGATACGGAAGAGACGCGGTTTGCCGATCTCATCGAGGAGATCATCACCGAGCGCGAGAGCCTGCGCGGGGCGGATGGCGCGCCGCTGATCAAGGCTGCGCAATCGGCATTGCTCGCCAGAGCACTTGATATTTCAAGCGATGAAAGTGAAGCGCAGATCATTGCCGCGTTTCGATTACGTGAATTGCAGCCAGAAAGGATCGACACCATTCGGGCGCAACTCGGTGGCTCGTCCAACAAGACGGACACTGAGAAGGCAGCGATATTTGCAGCCCTGCGCCATGCCGAACAAGGGGCGGACATCCTTGCCATGCTTCGCAAGGCCTTCCTGCAGAAGGACAAGCCGGAGCGCTACAAGGTATTCCTGACCGACAAGCTCGCAAAAGCTAACCCCGGGCTCAAGGATGAGCTTGAGGCGCTTTTCGTCGCCTTCGAGACCGCATCCGGGCGGCTCGCCTCACTCGTGGCCCATGAGCGCAGCCTCGCGCTAGCTACCATCGCGCATGACATTCTCGCACGCATCGAAGCCGGCAAACGGCGCATGCGCGCGCTCGATTTTGCGGACATCATCACGCGCACACAGGCGCTGTTCACGCGCGTCTCGTCTGCCTGGGTGCTCTACAAGCTCGATGCCGGCATTGACCATGTCTTGATCGACGAGGCGCAGGACACATCGGCGCAGCAATGGGACATCATCAAACGCCTGACCGGGGATTTTTTTGCCGGCGAAGGAGCGAGGCGAGATGGTTTGCGCCGCACCGTCTTTGCCGTGGGCGATGTCAAGCAATCGATCTACAGCTTCCAGAAAGCGGAGCCTGCCGCCTTTGAAGATAGCCGGCGGCATTTCGAGCGACTGGCGCTTGGCGCCAGCGAAGCCGGCCATCGCTTCGAGCGGATTTCGCTGACGCAATCCTTCCGCTCCACGCCAGAGATCATGGAGGGCGTCAATCTGATCTTTGCGAGCGAGGCGCGCCATCGCGGCCTTGTCTTCGATGGCGCATCCCGCCCCGACATCCATGAGACCGCGCGGCAGGATGGCATCGGCTCGATCGATCTGTGGCCCATCGAGATCAATGACCCGAAGCCCAAGCGCCGGGCATGGGATCCGGCCCCGGTCGATACGCCTTCCGCAGGGCAGCAGAAGCTGGCTTTGCGCATCGCACGCGTGCTGCAACGCTGGACAGCTCAAGGTCATGATGATCTGGGCCGCCCCTTCCGGCCCGGCGATGTGCTGATCCTGATGCGTCGGCGCAACAGCCTTTTCGAGCTGATCGTGCGCGAATTGAAGCGCCTGCGCGTGCCGGTCGCGGGCGTGGACCGGCTCGATCTCTCAACCCATGTCGCGGTTGATGACATAGCCGCCATCGGGCGCACTGCACTGTTGCCTGAGGATGATCTCACCCTCGCCACGGCACTGAAAACCCCCATCTTCGGGCTTGATGATGATGCCTTGCTAAGGCTTGCGCCGCTGCGCGCTGGATCGCTCAGGCAGGCGATTGCAGAAAAGCCGGAGCATGCTTCCCTTCATGCCCGTCTTGGCTTGCTCGAATGGCGGGCGCTGCATCAGGGACCATTTGCCTTTTATGCCCGGCTGCTGGGCCCGGAGGGCGGACGCCATAGCATGCTGGCGCGGCTTGGGCCGGAAGCAGGCGATGCGCTTGATGCCGTGCTGGCACAGGCGCTGGAATATGAACGGGCTCATGGGCCATCGCTGATTGGTTTCATCGAAGCGCTTGGCGGTGCCGACCAGATCAAGCGCGATCTTGCCGAAGAGGCGGGTGAGGTTCGGATCATGACGGTGCATGGTGCCAAAGGCCTTGAGGCACCGCTTGTCATCATCCCGGATCTGGGTGCACCGGCTCAACAATCCAGCCGCAAGACCTTGCAGCTTTGCAAGGCGGCCAGTGGCAATGCGCAGCTCTTTGCCCCCATCTGGGTGCCACGCAAGGAGTTGCATGCGCCGGCGAGCCTCGCTGCCAGCCAAGCCTTTGACGCAGCCCAGGACGATGAGCGACGCCGGCAATTCTATGTGGCGCTGACGCGCGCGCGCGATCGCTTGATCCTGTGCGGGGCAGCTGCCAAGGCCGAGCCCAAGCCGGAGAGCTGGTATGGCATGGCGCTTGAGGGCTTGAGCGAAAAGCTTGTTCCAGCGCTGCACCCTGATGGCGGCGATGCGCCGATCCTGCGTTTCAAGTTGAGCGATTCGTCAGCGGAGGATGTCATACGACAGCAGCAGCCTGCTATCATTCAGCCGGCAAATCGACCCGATTGGCTGCTGCGGCCTGCGCCTAAAACTGCTCCCGTCGAAGCCGCCATCTCACCCTCACGGCTGGCGCGGGGGCGTGATGGCGGTGATGGGCCACATGATGAGCCAAGGCATCAGTCTGATCCACACCGCCTTGCCGCTGGGCTTCTCGCACACAGGCTGCTCCAACATCTGCCAAATATTGCAGCAGCAGCGCGCGAGCGCGCGGCGCGTGCGCTTGGCAGGCTGCATGGCGGCGCGATGTCGGAGGAGTTGCGGGAGCGGACCATCGCCAATGTACTGGCACTGATGGCCGCGCCTGCACTGCAGGAGTTGTTCGGGCCCGGGAGTGTGGCGGAAGCAGGTGTGGCCGGTGAAATCATGCTTGCCAGTGGGCGCAGGATGGCCATCAGTGGGCGCATTGACCGGCTGGTAGCCAGCAAGAGCGAAGTGCTGATTGCGGATTTCAAAAGCGGGCATGCGCCCAGCAACGTGCAGGACATACGCCCGCAGGCACTCGCGCAGATCGCCACTTACCGCGCACTTCTGGCCCAGATTTATCCGGAACACCGCATCCGCGCCGCAATTATCTATATGGATGATGGCGTGATGCTTGAAGCGCCTGATGCAGCGCTTGATGCAGCGCTCGCCAGCATAACTCCAGACTGACTTAAGCGAGCGTCCTCTCGACCTCGGCAGGGTCGAGCCTGTGGTGCCGCGAGCAGAACTCGCAGGTGATGGCAATCATGCCATCATCAGCAATCATGTCGCGGCGATCATCAGGGGCGAAGCGGCGCATCATCGCCATGATCCCTTCCGGCGAACAGCGGCAGGCCTCGACCAGCTGCAAGGGCGCATGGGCATAGGCCCCGCGCTCATGGAACAGGCGATACACAATCCGCTCCGGCGATAGCGATGGGTCAATCAGCTCATGCGGCTGGATTGTGCCGGCGAGCAGCCGCGCCTCTCTCCAGGAGTCATCCTCGGTTTCCGCCATGATGGACGCACCTTCCGGCGCATCGCCTGGATGCAGATCGCGGGCACGCAGCTTGTCTGGTGAGGTAGGCAGGAACTGGATCATCAGCCCGCCGGCGCGGATGTGCGCGCCGTCACGGTCGATGATCTCGCCAGCGGCGAGGCGCACCAGCGTCGGGATCTGCTCGGATTGGCGGAAATAGGCCTGCGCCGCCTGCTCAAGCCCCTCGCCATCCAGCGCGACGATGCCCTGATAGCGCGAGGCGTGGCTGCCCTGATCGACCGTGAGGCCAAGATGTCCGGCGCCGAGGAGCGCCGCGCCTGAGAGGTCATCAGCGCTCGCCAGCCGCTCCGCATCGAAGCGCGCCATGGCGCGAAACCTGTCCGGCGTATCGAAATCCACCACCAGCAGATCGACAATGCCATCGGTCTTGGCCTGAAGCTGGAAGCGGCCCTCGAACTTCATCGCAGAGCCAAGCATCACAGCCAGAAGCGCCGCTTCGGCGATCAGATGCGAGACGGGCTCCGGATAGCCATGGCGGGCGAGGATGGCATCGAGCGCCGGGCCCAGCTTGACGCAACGCCCGCGCACATCCAGCGCCGGCACGGAGAAGGGCAGCACGAGATCATTCGCTTCCGCGACGTCTTCACTGCCCAGCAATTCTCTCACATCATCCATCGACAACCGGCCCGCTCAACCAGCCTGGCCAAAGCACCAGGCAAGCACGCCCTTTTGCGCGTGCAGGCGGTTTTCCGCCTCATCGAACACCACCGAGTTCGGCCCGTCCATCACCTCATCAGTCACTTCCTCGCCGCGCGTCGCTGGCAGGCAATGCATGAACAGTGCATCGCTCTGGGCACGCGCCATCAGGCCAGCATTGACCTGATAGGGCTTGAGCAGATTATGACGGTTGCCTTCCTTGTCGCCCATCGACACCCAGCAGTCGGTAATCACACAATGCGCGCCCTCGGCGGCCTCTTCGGGGCGCCGAGTAAGGTGAATGTCAGCGCCGCGCGCGCGCGCCGCTTTGACCAAGGCGGCGTCAGGCTGAAGCTCTTCCGGCGTGGCAATATCGAGACGGAACGGCAGATGCACCGCCAGCTCCATCCATGAGCGCAGCACATTGTTGGTGTCACCCGTCCAGGCGATGCGTTTGCCGGCAATCGGGCCACGATGCTCCTCGAAGGTCAGCAAATCCGCCATGACCTGGCAAGGATGCGATTGCTTGGTCAGCCCGTTGATCACCGGCACAGTGGCATGGCTTGCAAACTCGCGCAGCTGATCATGATCCAGCATGCGGATCATGATCGCATCGACATAGCGTGAGAACACCCGCGCGACATCAGCGATGCTCTCGCGCTCGCCCAGCTCGATCTCGCGGCCAGTCACCATCATGGGCGAACCGCCAAGCTCGCGCACGCCCACCTCGAAGGATGCGCGCGTGCGCAAGGAGGGTTGCTCGAAAATCAGCGCCACCACCTTGCCATCAAGGCAGTTATCCGCCGCAGAAGCCGCGCTGCGGCGGCGCGCCTTGATGGCTTTTGCCGCTTGCTGCATGGCAAGGAGATCACCTGTGGCGATGTCGCTCAGATCAATGAAATGCTTTGGCATTGCACTCGGCTTTCGTTCAGGCTGCTGGCCGGGCGGAGGCTTTCGCCTCCACGGCACCCGCCGCGGCATCCAGCCGGCGATAGGCCTCGGCAATCTCAGTCTCGCCAATGGTCAGCGGCGGCAGCAGGCGCACCACATTGTCGCCAGCCGGCACGACCAGGAGATGCGCTGCGCGCGCCTCGGCGGCGAATTCGGTGTTGAGCGTCTTCAGCTTCAGCCCGAGAATGAGGCCCTGGCCGCGCACATCCTCGATGACATGAGGGTGGCGGTCCTTGAGTTCGGCGAGGCGCTGCTTGAGCCTCAAACCAGTCGCCGCGACCTGATCAAGAAAACCTGGTGCCATCACCACATCAAGCACTGCATTGGCGACCGCCATGGCGAGCGGATTGCCACCGAATGTGGTTCCATGGGTGCCGGCAGTCATGCCAGACGCAGCCTCGCGCGTGGCAAGGCATGCCCCGACGGGGAAGCCGCCGCCAATGCCCTTGGCAACCGACATGATGTCAGGCGTAATGCCAGACCACTCATGCGCGAAGAGCTTGCCCGTTCTGCCAACGCCGGTCTGCACCTCATCCAGAATGAGCAATAGCCCCTTCTCATCACATAGCTCGCGCAGGCCCTTGAGGCACTGATGCGGCACGGGGCGCAAGCCACCCTCACCCTGGATCGGCTCGATCATGATCGCGGCGGTCTCATCCGTGATCGCTGCCGTCAGCGCATCATGATCGCCGAAGGGCACCTGATCGAAACCCTCAACCTTGGGGCCAAAACCATCAAGATATTTCTGTTGACCGCCGGCGGCGATGGTCGCGAGCGTGCGGCCATGAAACGCGCCCTCAAAGGTGATAATGCGGAACTTCTCCGGCTGGCCTTTGGCGGCGTGAAACTTCCGCGCCATCTTGATGGCGCATTCATTCGCCTCTGCGCCTGAATTGGTGAAGAACACCAGATCGGCAAAGGTCGCGTCCGTCAGACGCTTGGCAAGGCGCTCGCCTTCCGGGATCTTGTAGAGGTTCGAGGTGTGCCAGAGCTTGCTGGCCTGCTCGGTCAAGGCCTGCACCAGATGCGGATGGGCATGGCCAAGCGAATTGACTGCGATGCCCGCGCCAAAATCGAGATAGCGCTCGCCATTGCCGGCAATCAGCCAAGGCCCTTCACCGCGCTCGAAGGAAACATCGGCTCGGGCATAGGTCGGGAGAATGGATGAAGGGTTGGCAGAAGGGGCAAGGTCGGAGGTGGCCATTGATAATCCCTCAGGAATGCAGGTGAGACATGCAGGTGAGACAGGATGCGTGCGGCAGGCAGCAAAGACCGGCGTGATGCACAACATG
>JBOFIL010000137.1:0-1009 GCA_051650165.1 Allobosea sp. | reverse complement strand
GCGCGCGGCGAAGAGAACGAGCGGGTGCGCGGGCTCGCGACCGGCGCTGACGATTACATCGTCAAGCCCTTCTCGCTGCCGGAGCTGATCGCGCGCATCCGTGCGCTGCTGCGCCGCGCTAATCCCTCGCGCATTGCCCATGTCATGCAGCATGGCGACATCGAGCTCGATCGCGAGACACGCCGTGTGCGACGCAGTGGTGCCGAACTCCACCTTGGCCCGACAGAATTCCGCTTGCTGGAGTTCCTGATGCAGACGCCGGGGCGCGTCTTCAGCCGCAGCCAGCTGCTTGATGCGGTCTGGGGCCATGATGTCTATATCGATGAACGCACCGTCGATGTGCATATGGGCCGGCTGCGCAAGGCCATCACCCATGGCAAAGGCCGCGATCCGCTGCGCACTGTGCGCGGTGTTGGTTATGCCTTCGATGAGACATTTTCGCGTGTGGCCGAGGCATAGGCTGGGCCAGATAGTGGCCGCCTGACATCACGCACTGCGCTTCAAACACAAACGCCGCTGGCAAGCACCAGCGGCGAAATTGTTTTGGAATGTCCACCCCTGGGTGGTTTCGGTATCAGCCCGTGCGGCGGCGATTGCGATCAATGCTCGGCTGGTAGGCGATCCGGCAGTGATAGGTGCAATAGGGTGTGCCAGGGTCTGACTTTGCCCCGCAATAGCGGAACTCGGATGTTGTCGGGTCGCCCAGTGGCCAACGGCACATGGATTCCTTGAGGTCCATGATCGTGACGCGCTCGGAGAAGGGCACAACCACATCGAGGCTGGCCTGAGGCGCAGCTTGTGGGGCTGCTTCCGCAAGGCGCTGCGGCAATGAGGCAAGGGCTGTGGCGCCGCGCGTATGGAGCCCGTGATTGGGGGCGCTTGCGCCAGTGGGCCGTGTCGTCGGTGCCTTGCGCGGGCGCGGCTGTGCCACGCTCTGAGGGCGCGCGCGGCCTGAAAGCCCCAGGCGATGCACTTTGCCGATCACGGCATTGCGTGTGATGCTGCCGAT
>JBOFIL010000136.1:0-2113 GCA_051650165.1 Allobosea sp. | reverse complement strand
ACGACGCTGGTCGATTGCATTATACAAATTCAGGGATGCCCCGGTACAAGCGCTATCTTGATGAAATGCCGGGAACACCAATCACTGATTTCTGGGACGACATTCCCCCCATCAACTCCCAAGCCCAGGAACGCCTCGGTTATCCCACCCAGAAGCCGCTTGCGCTGATGGAGCGCATCCTTGCTGCCTCTTCCAATGAGGGCGATGTGGTGCTTGATCCGTTCTGCGGCTGCGGCACCACGGTGCATGCGGCGCAAAAGATGGGCCGGCGTTGGCTTGGCATCGATGTCACGCATCTGGCGATTGGCCTGATCAAGCGCCGCCTCACCGAGGCGTTCCCCGCTGCCAAGTTCGACATTGTCGGCGTGCCGCGCGATGTCGGCGGGGCGCGCGAGCTGGCGCTGGCCGATAAATACCAGTTCCAGTTCTGGGCGCTGTCGATGATCGATGCCGTGCCCTATCGCGGCGGCAAGAAGGGCGGCGATGGCGGGGTGGATGGCTACATTTATTTCAAGCCTGACGGGAAGATCACCGAGAAGGCGATCATCTCCGTCAAGGGTGGCGGCAGCCTCAACCCATCCATGGTGAAAGACCTGATCGTCACCGTCGATCAGGAAAAGGCCAAGATGGGCGTGTTCCTCACGCTTGAGCCGCCCACCAAGGGCATGGTGACACAAGCTGCTGCTGCGGGCTTCTACAAGACCGACTATGGCGAGTTTCCCAAAATCCAGATTGTCACGGTTGAGCAGCTCTTTGAGCCCGGAAATCCGCTGCGCATGCCATGGCAGGACACATCCGCCTTCAAGAAGGCCAAGCGCGAGGCCACCACATCACAGGGTGATCTGGGGTTATAGAGGCATATGCCGGCTTCGTCTGCCTGCACTTCTTCCTTGCCAAGGTTGCCCCCTTCCCAAGCCGTGATGAACCGGCTATACGCTGACAAATCGGCGCGCGACCCTGATCGGTCCCGCGCCGCTGATGTTTCTGGAAGCCGAGGAGAGCGGGCCGCAGGCCCTGATTCCCCCGGCCTCACACAAGAGCGAAGTGCAGAGCCATGGCGAAGGGCAACCCTTTCGGATTTCTTCAGGAGGTCCGCTCCGAGGCATCGAAGGTCACATGGCCTTCGCGCCGCGAAACCTTGATCACCACCGGCCTCGTGCTGCTGATGATCATAGCCGCGAGCATCTTCTTTCTGTTCACCGACACGATCATCCGCTGGGGGCTCGCCCTCGTTCTGGGTGTTCGCTGATTTCGATCTTACGCTGACTGGAGCCGCAGCCCGTGACCAAGCGCTGGTATATCGTCCACGCCTATTCGAACTTCGAGAACAAGGTCGCGCAGTCGATCAAGGATCAGGCGGCGCAGCGCGGCCTGACTGACAGCTTCGAAGAGGTGCTGGTGCCGACCGAGAAGGTTGTCGAGGTGCGCCGTGGCCGCAAGGTCGATGCGGATCGCAAATTCTTCCCCGGCTATGTGCTGGTGAAATGCGATCTCACCGACGAAGTTCACCAGCTCATCAAGAACACGCCGAAGGTCACCGGCTTTCTGGGCGCCGACAAATCCAAGCCCATCCCGATCCCCGAGCATGAGGCCCAGCGCATCAAGGGCCAGGTGGCGGAAGGCATTGAGAGGCCAAAGCCCTCGATCACCTTCGAGATCGGCGAGCAGGTCAAGGTATCGGACGGGCCATTCGCCTCGTTCAACGGCGTTGTCGAGGAAATCGACGAGGGCCGTGCCCGCCTCAAGGTCGCTGTCTCGATTTTTGGGCGGCCAACCCCTGTCGAGCTGGAATACGCGCAGGTCGAGAAACTCTGAGCCTACCCATCTGCGTCGAGCTGATTTTTCTATTTAATTCAGTTATTTGGCGCTGGCGGCCCACAGCAGGGCTGCCAGTGCTTTGTTTTGTCCACAGGCTCAAATTAACCTCTGGTTAACGTGATAAAAGGGTGCTAGAAGCACATAGTGACAATGTAGTTTATATGTGAACCATCCGGTTCTGAATACCAGCCACGGACTTGCCCACGCGGCGAAGCCACCGCGCGAGACATCCGCCACTGGCAGCCTTAAAGGAGGCCGCCGTGATTGTTTCTCTGGTCTACTCCAGCCACTGCCG
>JBOFIL010000135.1:0-6324 GCA_051650165.1 Allobosea sp. | reverse complement strand
TAGCAGCATGGTCAAGCCTCAAGCAGATACCTTCGCCATGAGGTTAGGCTCGGGCTTCAGCATGCGCAATTGCATCTGAGTCATTGCCGCCCTGACGGATCAGTCATTGGCCGGCGTCAGTTAAGGAGTTCAGTGGCTGGAAATCTGCCCGCCATCGACCCGCAGGATCGAGCCGGTGATGAAGGATGCGCGCGCGCTCGCCAGAAACACCGCCGCTGCCGCGAATTCGTCCGGCTCGCCATAGCGTCCGGCAGGTATGGCAGCTTTTGCGGCTTTCTGAACGTCATCGATCTCACGGCTGGTACGCTTGGCATTGGCGGCATCAAGCTCAGCCAGCCTGTCTGTCGCGACGCGGCCCGGCGCAATCGCGTTGACCGTCACGCCGTGCTGCGCCACTTCCGCCGCAAGCGTCTTGCCCCAGCCGACCAGCGCCGGGCGAATGGCGTTGGAGATCGCGAGGTTGGGAATAGGCTGGATCACGCCAGATGAAATCACCGAGATGATGCGCCCGAACTTGGCCTCGATCATGCCAGGCAGCGCCAGATCGGCCATGCGCACCAGATTGACGAACATCGCATCAAACGACGCACGCCACTGATCGCTGGAAACGCCGCGCGCCGAGCCAGGGGGCGGGCCGCCGCTATTGAGCACCAGAATATCGATGCCGCCCAAAGCCTTGATCACCGCCGCATGAAGCGCCTCGATCTGGTCAGCGCTGGCCGTGTCGCAAGCAAAGCCGAGAACACCAGGCCCTATGCTTGCAGCAGCGGCACCCGCCTTCTCAACCGTGCGGCTGGCGAGCGCGACCCTTGCGCCCTCGCTAGCCAACCCTTTGGCAATGGCGAAGCCAAGCCCCTTGCTGCCGCCAAGCACGAGCGCGCGCCGGCCAGTGAGACCCATATCCATCTGAAATCCTCAGTTGCCGCGGTAAGGGTCAAGCGGTGCGCCGCCCGGATTGGTGGGGAAAAAGCGCTGGCTTGGAGCCTGCCGGGGCTGCACTGGCACGCCTTGCTGCGGGCGCACATCCACGCGCGGCTCTTCAGCAGCCGGGCGTTGCGCGGCGGCGGGCCGTGCGCGCTCGCGCCTGTCATTGGGCTGAGCGACCGGGGCAGTCGGCTCGCGCGGTTCTGGTATGACTTCTGTGCCGCCTTTGCACTCGGTCAGCCAGACATCAAAAATCGCATGCTCGACACCATGCAGGCCGGGGCTAGACGCATACATCCAGCCTGTGAAAATGCGGCGGAACTTGTTGTCCAGCGTCACCTCGTCGACCTCGACAAAGCTGGTGGTCTGCGGCTGCTCGCTGGAGGGGCGCGACCAGCACACCTTCGGGGTGAGCTGGAGCGAGCCGAATTGCACCGTCTCGTCGATATTGACCTCGAACGAGATGATGCGCGCTGTGATCTTGTCGAGGCCAGCAAACACCGCGACCGGATTGCGGATACGATCCGCCTGAGCAGGTCCGGTCATGCCAGCGATCATCGCCAGCGTGATGGCCGGGCACGCAGCAGCAGCGACAAGCCTGCGGGCAATCGTTCCAAACAACATGGTGCGGCGGACCTTGAACCGGAGAACAGAATCGCAGGTTCGCAAGTCCAAACCTGTGAGGTGTGCGCCTAGCATGCTAATCGGAGCCAAAAAAGGGCAATTTCTGGTATGATCAGGGCTTCCATGCCGAATAATCGCCAGTCGCAGCCTTGCGCCGGCCACCTGCCAGCACAGAACCTTGCGGGCGATAGGCCTGGGATGTGCCGGTCATGTTCGGCCTGTGGGCCGCCTGCCACTCCCGGGGTTGGTAGTCTTCCTGGCTTGGGGCCACGTCAACTGTGTGATGAAGCCAGCCATTCCAGCCCGGCGGTACAGCAGATGCTTCGGCCAAGCCGTTGTAAACGACCCAGCGTCGCTCATGGCCCAGGGCCGGATCCTTGGCCCCGCCGCGCGTGCGGTAATAAATGTTGCCGAACTCGTCTTCACCGACGCGCTCGCCCTTGCGCCAGGTATGAAAGCGCGTGCCAAGTGTCTGGCCATTCCACCAGGTGAAAAACTGGAGCAGGAAGGTTTTCATCCGCAGATAGCCTCGTTGCTTCATTCAGCTGCCACTGCCATGCCGTGGTTGGCTCTCAACCACAAAGCTGTCTTGAAAAGACGTCTCGACATAGCCGTACTGGGGATTGGCTTAGGCCAAACGGGCCGCGATTGTCCAGCGCCCGTGTATTGCCTGGCTACAGACTCATACCGCTGGCGGATTGCCGCATATTTGAATTTGCGGCGGCAATTTGCACCGGCAAAGCGCCAAGTGCCGCCGCCGCGATTCGGCCATAATTCTGTTAGCCGGCAAGGCGCAGCTCTCAATCACGCTTGCTGCATGAATCTCAACAGGTTGGGCGTGTTGCTTCGCAATATGCGCAAGATCGGACGGGCCTTGAGCCTGCGACATTCTGGCATTTTCAGCCCAATCTGCCTTCAGTCCTGCAATCGTCTCTTTCCACAGCGTGCTGCTTCAATCAGTATTTGAAGGTGGCGGCGATTCCAGCTTGCGGTGGAAGCACTTGGCTCTGATACAGAGTTATCCCCACTACCCACAGCCCACACACAATATCTCGTGCTCAACATCCGGGCGACACACAATTGCTTGACGACAGGAGGGGCGTGAGTCACTCTCCGATTGTCGCGTGGCCCGCGACGGCCGTGTGGGTGTGCATGTGTTTCGTGCCTCGAACCCACATCAGGTCGTGTCAGTACCCCAACAGGGCAATGATCGAGCCGCGTGGCGCTTAAAGGCTGAGCGCCGGCGAGGTTTGTTTGCTGCCTTGTCAGGAACCGAGCGCCGCCGATGCGGATGCGAATGCCGGGATAACCGGCAGCGCCTCCGGGGAGATCAAGCAGATCAGGGCTGACGAGCCGCATCATGCGGACCGGCGACAAGGCGCATCGACGCGCTGTCTGCCGCTTTTTGGGGATGGAAGATGAAGATCGAGCGCCGCTACACCACACAAGGCCAGTCCCCCTATGCCGGGATTGCCTTCCGCACCACCAAGAGCGAAATCCGCAACCCGGATGGCTCCGTGGTGTTCAAGCTTGAGGGCATCTCCGTGCCGGAAAGCTGGAGCCAGGTGGCGGCAGATGTTCTGGCACAGAAGTATTTCCGCAAGGCCGGCGTGCCGGCAAAGCTGAAGCGCGTCGAGGAGAATGACGTTCCCTCATTCCTGTGGCGCTCTGTGCCGGATGAAGCAGCGTTGAAGGCCCTGCCTGAGAATGAGCGCTACGTTTCGGAAATCTCCTCCAGCCAAGTGTTCGACCGCCTCGCCGGGTGCTGGACCTATTGGGGCTGGAAGGGCGGCTATTTCACCTCTGATGCTGATGCGCAGGCCTTCTTTGATGAGCTGCGCTACATGCTGGCCATGCAGATGGTGGCACCCAATTCGCCGCAATGGTTCAACACCGGCCTGCATTGGGCCTATGGCATTGACGGCCCCAGCCAGGGCCATTTCTATGTCGATTACCAGACCGGAAAGCTCACCCGCTCGAAGTCGAGCTACGAGCATCCGCAGCCCCATGCCTGCTTCATCCAGTCTGTCGCGGATGATCTCGTCAACGAGGGCGGCATCATGGATTTGTGGGTGCGCGAGGCGCGCCTGTTCAAATATGGCTCCGGCACCGGCTCGAACTTCTCGGCGCTCCGCGGCGAAGGCGAAAAACTCGCAGGCGGCGGGCGCTCATCGGGCCTGATGAGCTTCCTCAAGATTGGCGACCGGGCAGCTGGCGCGATCAAATCCGGCGGCACGACGCGCCGCGCCGCCAAGATGGTGGTGGTGGATGCCGACCATCCGGATATCGAGACCTATATCGACTGGAAGGTGCGCGAGGAGCAGAAGGTTGCCGCGCTCGTCACCGGCTCCAAGATCGTGCAGAAGCACATGAAGGCTGTGATGAAGGCCTGCGTGAATTGCGAAGGCGATGGCGACAGCTGCTTTGACCCGGAAAAGAACCCGGCGCTCAAGCGCGAGATCAAATTCGCTAAGCGCGGCATGGTGCCTGAGAACTACATCAAGCGCGTCATCCAGTTCGCGCGGCAGGGCTACACCGACATCTCCTTCGACACCTATGACACTGATTGGGATTCAGAGGCCTATCTCACGGTCTCGGGCCAGAACTCGAACAACTCGGTCTCGCTGAAGGATGATTTCCTCAATGCTGTGGTTGAGGATGGCGATTGGACGCTGGTGCGCCGCACTGATGGCAAGCCATACAAGGTGCTGAAAGCCCGCGATCTGTGGGAGAAGATCGGCTATGCCGCCTGGGCGAGCGCTGATCCCGGCCTGCATTTCAACACCACGATGAATGACTGGCACACCTGCCCGGCTTCCGGCCCGATCCGCGGCTCGAACCCGTGCTCGGAATACATGTTCCTTGATGACACGGCCTGCAACCTGGCCTCGGCGAACCTGCTCCAGTTCTATGATCGCGAGGCGCGTTCATTCGATGTGGCGGCGTATGAGCATCTGTGCCGGCTGTGGACCATGGTGCTCGAAATCTCGGTGATGATGGCGCAATTCCCATCCAAGGAAATCGCGCAGCTCTCCTATGAATACCGCACGCTGGGCCTCGGCTATGCCAATATCGGCGGCCTGTTGATGACCATGGGCTTGCCGTATGATTCCGCCGAAGGCCGTGCCATCTGCGGCGCGCTGACCGCGATCATGACCGGCGTCGCATACGCCACCTCCGCCGAAATGGCGAAGGAGCTTGGCCCCTTCCCCGGCTACAAGAAAAATGCCGACCACATGCTGCGCGTGATGCGCAACCATGCCCGCGCCGCGCGCGGCGAGGCCGATGGCTACGAGCGGCTGCATGTCAGCCCCGTGCCGCTTGACCATGCCACGCTGGCAAAACTCGGCGCGAATGGCGCGGTCTTCGCACAGCGCGCAACGGCCACATGGGAAAGCGCTTTGGCGCTGGGCGAAAGCCATGGCTATCGCAACGCGCAATCCACCGTGATCGCGCCGACCGGCACCATCGGCCTTGTGATGGATTGCGACACCACCGGCATCGAGCCGGATTTCGCGCTGGTAAAGTTCAAGAAGCTCGCCGGTGGCGGCTATTTCAAGATCATCAACACGGCTGTGCCGGATGCGCTGCGCTCGCTTGGCTATCGCGAAAGCGAGATTGCCGAGATCGAGGCCTATGCAGTCGGCCATGGCACATTGGCGCAGGCCCCCGGCATCAACCACTCGACGTTGAAGGCCAAGGGTTTCTCCGACGAGAAGATCGCGGCTGTTGAAGGCGGGCTGAAAAGCGCCTTCGACATCAAGTTCGTGTTCAACAAATGGACGCTTGGCGAGGATTTCCTCACCGGCAGCCTGAATGTTCCTGCCGAGAAGCTGGCCGATACCAGCTTCGAGCTGCTTGCCTTCCTCGGCTTCTCGAAAGCCGAGATCGAGGCCGCCAATGTCCATGTCTGCGGGGCGATGACGCTGGAAGGCGCGCCGCACCTGAAGCTTGAGCATTACGCTGTGTTCGATTGCGCCAATCCGTGCGGACGCCTCGGCAAGCGCTACCTCTCGGTGGAGAGCCACATCCACATGATGGCAGCGGCGCAGCCCTTCATCTCGGGTGCCATCTCCAAGACCATCAACATGGCCAATGATGCCACGGTCGAGGATTGCAAGAACGCCTACATGCTCTCCTGGAAGCTCGCGCTGAAGGCCAATGCGCTTTACCGCGATGGCTCCAAGCTCTCGCAGCCGCTCAACGCCTCGCTCATCTCGGATGATGAGGATGAGGCAGAAGACACGATGGAGGCGATCAACCAGCTGCCGGCAGCCGCCAAGGCCGCCGCCATCTCGGAGAAGATCGTCGAGCGCATCATCGAGCGCGTCACCACCGAGCGCCTGCGTGAGCGCGAGCGCCTGCCGGACCGGCGCAAGGGTTACACGCAGAAGGCGGTTGTGGGCGGGCACAAGGTTTACTTGCGCACCGGCGAATACAATGACGGGCGCATCGGCGAGATCTTCATCGACATGCACAAGGAGGGCGCGGCCTTCCGCAGCCTGATGAACAACTTCGCCATCTCGGTGTCGCTCGGCCTGCAATATGGCGTGCCGCTCGATGAATATGTCGAGGCTTTCACCTTCACGCGCTTTGATCCATCAGGCTTCGTGCAGGGCAATGAGGCGATCAAGAACGCCACATCCATCCTCGATTACGTGTTCCGCGAACTCGCGATCAGCTATCTCCAACGCTATGACCTCGCCCATGTCGACCCTTCCGAAATCGGCAACACCGTGCTCGGCAAGGGCGAGGCCCAGGGGCAATTGACAGACG
>JBOFIL010000134.1:0-1944 GCA_051650165.1 Allobosea sp. | reverse complement strand
TTAATGCTGATGCCAAGGTTGTCCTTGACGGTGTTGAACGCCTTGGCGCGGTCAGACAGGCCCTGGGCCAGAAAGAATGTCGCCGCATCATCAGTTGCGGAGTTGACCTTCTTGCCTGTCGAAAGGCGGCCTTGCGTGGTCTTGATGCTATCATTGAGGCCCTGGAGTGAGCCGAGTGTCGAGCGAATGCCCTGCGAGAGGGTGATGCCACCGAGTGCCATTTTTCTAAACCTTCTGGTTTATGAATAAGGACAGCCATCCTGGCTGCCACACGGAGCCTTCTGCCCGTGTTGAGGCGACCCTGACGCCCCCAGATTAATGAGAGCTTTCCCGGATGCATCGAAAACAAACTGCGGCGCTGTAATGTCGGGTGACAGTCAAATCATGGTTAATACTTCAATCATGCAAGTATATTATAAGTAGAAATAAATAAGATGCACAACCAATGCGTGCTTCATGTTGATCTATGCGTGCCAGCTGCGCCGAAGGTGTGCATTCTGGCTTCGCGCGCGCCATGCTGCAGGTGAGGGGCGCACATTTGCCCAATGCCGATTTTATGCTGGCATCATGCTGATGCTGGCTGCTCAAAGCAGATGGCACAGTGCAAACTGTTGGCACTCAGCAAGAATGGTGTCCGGAAAGAGATGGATGTGAAGCGCAAGCCTCAGCGATGCCGTGAATGTGCGGCAAAGGCTGGAGTGCCGGGGGCATCGATCACGATGTGCAAGTGCGCGCGATTACTGACGTGAGGTTGGCGGGGTATCAACCTTGTGCGCGAATGTTAGATAAGCAGATGAGGGGCTTTGCGCATGCGGCAAAGCCCTGAACTATCAGGACTTACACAACCCGCGTCACGCGCTGGGCAGGATAGATGCCTGCGGTGTCCTTGCTTTGCTTCTCGTTGATTTCCTTGACGAAACCGCGAAGCTTCAGCGAAACATCATCCGGGAATTGCCGGACGATCTGGCCGGTCCGCGTATCGACAGCGCGGTAGACAATTTCGCGCGTGGAGACATCGAACTCGTAGTTGCGATCAATGAAATTCCGCAGCGCTGCGAGGCGTTGGGCAGACTCGCGCGCCGGATCTCGTGCATCATAGCGGACGGGTTCTTCCAGGGTGGCACTGGTCTGCTGGACAGACTGCGTCGGCGCCAGATCCGTTCGCACGGCTCCAGCAGGCTGAGCAACGTCTTGCCTCGTCGCGAATTGAGAGTTCGCGGCGGGAGACGTTCTTGAAACGCCTCCAATGTCCATGGCAGTTCTCCTCGTCCTGTCCCGACCTGACAGCCAACCGCGATTGCGGCTGGTCTTGCAGATTGTGCCATAATGACTCGGAGAGCTTGAATCTTCCGTTAGGGGATTTGGTAAATTTTAATACTCGGTAACCGCCCGCATTCGAGCGATTCTATTAATCTTCTGCCAATCCTTACATGTGCCAGTCTTTACAGGCTGCGGCTGAGCATCAGCGGGCCTGAGCTTGGCCGCTGCTGGGCGGCGCGGGCAGTCGCTGGACCATAGCCCGATACGGGCACATTGTTGCTCGACTCACGGGCGAGATCGCGCATCAGGCTCTCCGAGATGGAGCGTGCCGTGGCCAACACAGCCTGATTGGTCTCGACCAGATCTAGAAATTCGGCATGCGCGCCCTTGAGGCGCTGCAGCCCCTCCGGCGTGAAGCGCGCCAGCGCGATCGCATTGGCCTTCACATCTTGAAGTGCGCGCATGTAACCGCCTGCCAATTCGCGCTTGTCTGCCTCGCGACCTAAGGCCTCAGCGATGCGTCCGCTACGCATCATTGCCGTTTCCTCGCCCACCACATGGGCGAGCGAGGTCAGCCTGTTCATCACATCATCCACCATCGCCTGTGCATCGGCTGGCGATGAAATGCTGGGGCGCTTGAGTGCTTGCGGATCAGCCGGCATTGCCGCCTGCCTGCATCTGGAT
>JBOFIL010000133.1:0-3401 GCA_051650165.1 Allobosea sp. | reverse complement strand
GACCTGCCGGATGGTTACGTCAACATGCCCTATGACCAGTATGTCGCGATCAGGGCCCAGCCCGGCGCGGTGATCTGGGGCGGAGAAAATCGTGGCATGGCCGTCGAGCCGCTACACCGCGGCTACGTCTTCAATTCTCCCACGCCAATTTATGTGGTCGAGGACGGACAGATCAGGCGCATCGCGTTTGACCGCAGCCGCTTTGATTATGGCCGTGTCAATCCGCCGCCCGCTGGCGCTGATCTCGGCTTCTCCGGCATGCGGCTTTATGCGGGCGCAGATGGCGGGCGCGAGGTGGCGCTGATGCAAGGCCCGGCCTTCTTCCGCGCCATTGCGACAGCGCAGAATTTCGGCGTGATCGCGCGCGGGCTCATCCTGCGGCCTGGCGAGGCGCGCGGTGAAGAAATCCCGCATGTGCGCGCTTACTGGATCGAGCGTCCATCGGCGCAATCCGGCATGGTTGTTGTTTGCTGCCTCATCGAGTCCGACAGCCTGGCCTGCGCCATGCGAATGACCATCCGGCCCGGCGACATCACCTTCATCGATGTCGAGCAAAGCCTGTTTGCCCGCAATGCCATCGAGCATTTCGGCATAGGCGGGGCGATGGCCTCATTCCATTATTCGCCCTGGAGCCGGCGCATCTTCGATGAGGCACGCCCGGCGGCCTATGAGATCTCGGGCCTGCAAATGCTCTCAGGCAATAACGAGTGGATTTACCGGCCTGTCTGCAACCCCGCGACGCTGCAGGTGTCGGCCTTTGTCGACAACAACCCGAAGGGATTCGGGTTGGTGCAACGTGACCGGGATTTTGCCACCTTCCAGGATGATGATCAGCGCTTCGAGATGCGGCCTAGCCTCTGGGTGCAGCCACTCGGTGATTGGGGTCAGGGAAGTGTGCAGTTGATCGAGATTCCGTCCGACAATGAGGTGAATGACAACATCATCGCCTATTGGCGGCCGCGGCAGGGCCTCGCTGCTGGTGCTGAAGCCAATTTTAGCTACCGCCAATCATGGTGCTGGTATCCACCGGAGCAGCCCACCCTCGCAACCGTCACCCGGATCAGGCAGGGGCGCGGCTCGCAGGCGAGGCGCCGGCGGTTCGTGATCGACATGAATGGGGATGCCTTGGCCGATGCTGGCGTTGTGACGGCTCTTAAAGCCAACCTCTCGGCGACGCCCGGCACCATCCATAATCAGCGCCTCATCCCCTACCCTGAACGAAAGGGCGCGCGGGTCTCCTTCGAGCTAGAACCGGTGAATGATGCCTTCAGCGAGCTGCGGCTCCAGCTTGAGGCTGGCGGGAGCCCCGTTTCAGAAACATGGCTGTATCGATGGACGCCGTGAGCGAAGCACAGCCAAAACCCATGGCCATGGACCGCCCCGCATTGCCGCCCGAGACGCCTCTGGACATGCCGGCGCAGTCCTTCCGGCGCTGGCGGGCATCAGATGGCCGGCCAGGCGCAGCGCGGGCCAGGATGCCCGTGCCGTGGGTGTCGCGCGTTCTTGTCTTTGGCGGAGCCATGCTGCTGACAGCTTATGGCGCGTGGGAGATGTACAACGTCGTCTCGGTCAGCCGCACCACTGCGCTGCAGTATGTCTTGCTGGCGCTGTTCACAGTGAATTTCTCGTGGATCGCGCTCGCCTTCACCAGCGCCATTGTCGGCTTCGTCGCTTTGCTGCGTCACGCGACTGACACACCACGCGCCACATCGCTCAAGCTGCGCACGGCCATTGTGATGCCGGTCTATAATGAGATGACGTCGCGCACATTCGCGGCGCTGGCGGCCATCCGGGAGTCTGTTGAGGCAACCGGGCTTGGTGACAGCTTCGATTATTTTGTGCTTTCAGATTCCACTCAAGCCGATGCGTGGGTGGCGGAAGAGCGCGCATTTCTGGCGCTGCGTGAGCAGATCGGACCGGATGCGCGGCTGTATTATCGCCACAGGCCGAAGAACCACCACCGCAAGGCCGGCAATATCGCGGATTTTGTCACCCGTTGGGGCGGGCATTACGAGCAGATGGTGGTGCTCGATGCCGACAGCCTGATGACGGGAACCTGCATCGTGCGCCTGGCGTCTGCGATGGAGAATGACCCTGATGCCGGCATCATCCAGTCGCTGCCATTGATCATCAACCGCAACACATTGTTTGCACGGCTCCAGCAATTCGCGGCGCGGGTCTATGGGCCGGTGATCGCCACAGGGCTGGCCATATGGTCTGGCCGGGATGGCAACTATTGGGGCCACAATGCCATCATCCGCACGGCGGCCTTTGCGGCACATTGCGGCCTGCCAGACCTGAAGGGCAAGCCGCCCTTTGGCGGACATATTCTGAGCCATGATTTTGTCGAGGCGGCGCTGATGCGGCGCGCCGGCTATCACGTCTATATGCTGCCGGATCTGATAGGTTCTTACGAGGAGAGCCCGCCCTCGCTCATTGATGTGGCTGTGCGGGACAGACGCTGGGCCCAAGGCAATCTCCAGCATTCGCGCATCATCACGGCGCGCGGGCTGAAGCTCGCCAGCCGGCAGCATTTTGCCACCGGCATCATGAGCTATCTGGCCTCGCCTTTCTGGCTGATGCAGCTGGTGGTCGGCATCGCGCTGGTGTTGCAGGTGAAATATGCACGCCCGGAATATTTCACCTCGCAGTTCACGCTTTTGCCGGAATGGCCAAGGTTCGACCCCGAGCGCGCGCTGGCGCTTTTTGGCCTGACCATGGCGATCCTGCTCGCGCCAAAGCTGTTTGGCCTGATCCTGACGCTCATCAACTCCGCACATCGGCGCGCCTGCGGCGGCGGGATAAAGCTTACATTGTCGGCTCTGTTCGAGGTGCTGTTCTCAGCCTTGTTCGCACCGATCATGATGGTGATCCAGTCTGGCTCGGTGTTCCAGATCCTGCTCGGGCGCGATACGGGCTGGAACCCGCAACGGCGCGATGATGGCTCCATTCCGCTCAACGATATTATCCGCCGCCACCGCTGGCAGACGGCTCTGGGCGTCATCACCGGCATCTCCGCCTTCATGATTGCAACATCGCTCTTCGCTTGGATGTCGCCTACGATCATTGGCCTCGTGCTCGCCATTCCGCTGTCATGGGCGAGCGGGCAGCTGGCCATCGGATTATGGCTGAAGCGTCGCGGCCTGTTGCTGACGCCAGAGGAAGGCGCGCCGCCCGAAGTCGCTACGCGTGCGAACGCCCTTCAGATCGAAAATGCCAAACGCAGCTTTGATGATGCTGATGCCTTGCGCGCCCTTCATGCTGATCCTGCCTTGCGGCAGGCCCATGAAATGATGCTGCCGGTGGCCTCTGCGCGCGTTCACGGGGCCTTCGATGCAGAGCATGTGATGGCGCAGGCGAAGTTAGTAGAGGCCGCCAATATCGACGAGGCCATCGCCTGG
>JBOFIL010000132.1:0-4525 GCA_051650165.1 Allobosea sp. | reverse complement strand
GTTCGCATCGCGCCGTTTCGCGATGAATGTCATCTGCCGATCCTGCCCGGCCCGCCCCCGCTGGGCGGCACTGTGATGAGCCATGATCAGGTGGAGGCCACGATGATGCGCCGCGCCGGCTTTGAGGTGCGCGTGCTGCCGATCGAGGATGGCAGCTGGGAGGAAAACCCGCCCACCATGCTGGAGTTTGCCCGGCGCGATCTGCGCTGGTGCCTTGGCAATCTGCAATATCTGAAACTGCTCGATATTCCTGGCCTCAAGGCCATCAGCCGCTTCCAGCTTGTCTGGGCGATACTGATGTTCATCGGCCTGCCGGCATGGACGTTGATGATTGCGCTGCTGCCCATCAAGGCCTGGGAAGACCGCGCCATTGTGGATTATCCCACAGGCTTCGCCATCGGACTGTATCTGGTGTTTCTCGGCATGTACCTCTCGCCCAAGCTTGCCGGCATGGCGGACATCCTGCTCTCGCGTGAGCAATCAGCGCGCTATGGCGGAAGACTGATGTTCGCCTTGAGCGCCATCACCGAGATCCTGTTTTCTTTCCTGCAAGGCGCGGTGTCGAGCTTTCGCACCACAATCTTCATGCTCGGCCTGCCATTCGGCAAATCCAGCATTGGCTGGAACGGGCAGGCGCGCGATGCCCATGCGCTTTCGCTGGGCACCGCACTTGCCGGCCTCTGGCCGCATCTGCTGTTCGGGCTGTTTGTGTGCGGCTTGCTCTATTGGCTCTCGCCCACAGTCCTGCTCTGGTCGCTGCCGTTGACGGCGGGTTATCTGCTGGCCGTGCCCTTTGCGGTGGTGACGAGCTGGCCCTCTCTTGGCAAAACACTCCAACGGCTTGGTCTTTGCGCCATCCCCGAAGATGTGACCGAGCCCGCCGAGATCACCGCGCTGCACAAGGCCGGGGCATGAACCCAAAAGACATGAGCGAGCCAAGCTTTCAGCGCGCCAAGGGCACGGCCAAGGCGATTGGCCGGAGCCTGCGCCTCTATCATGGCAAGGATGCCCCCAGGGCTGCCATGGCGGCGCTGTATGCGCGCTTCGTGCCTCATGGTGGCCTTGCCTTCGATATTGGCTCGCATGTGGGGGACCGTGTCAGCGTGTTCCGCCAGCTTGGCGCTCGCGTTGTCGCGCTGGAGCCGCAGCCCGGCCCGATGCGGGCCTTGCAGCTGATCCATGGCCGCGATGAGCACGTGACGCTCATTGCCAATGCCTGCGGGCCACAACAGGGCGAGGTGACATTCCATCTCAACACCGCCAACCCTACTGTCTCGACTGCTTCCGGGGCCTTCCTCGAAGCAGCCGATGGCGCGGCGGGTTGGGAGGGGCAGATCTGGGACCAGACGCTCACCGTACCGATGACCACGCTCGATGCGCTGATGGCGCGCTTCGGAAAACCCGATTTCGTCAAGATTGATGTCGAGGGTTTCGAGGCCGATGTGCTGGCCGGCCTTACCCAGCCCGTGCCGGCGCTCTCCTTCGAGTTCACCACCATCCAGCGCGATGTGGCACATCTGTGCCTTGGTCGCCTTACCGGGCTTGGGCTTACGAGGTTCAACATCGCGCTGGGCGAAAGCCAGACACTCAGCTTTGCCGAACCTGTGAGCGGGCATGACATGGCAGCGCATATCGCCGCCTTGCCGCATGAGGCCAATTCCGGCGATGTCTACGCGATGATGTGAGGTGAGTGGTTTCCCCTCTCACCTTGCGGGAGAGGGTGGCGGCACGAAGAGCCGCCGGGTGAGGGGTATCCTAGCCTCGACCCAACCCATCATCCGTCCCTTCGGGACACCTTCTTCCGCAAGGGGAGAAGGTAAGAAGGTTCCCCCTCATCCCCGCCGCAGCAAAAATACCGCCTGCTCGCCGAACAGGTTCCAGAACCACCAGGGCGCATTGAGGCGCATTTGCCGCCCGGAGGCATCGAGCGCCACGGCGCGCTCGATCACGGTATGGGCATCACCGCACAGCGAGACGAAATCGCGGATCGTGCAGAAATGGATATTGGGCGTGTCATACCACTGGTAGGGCAAATTGCCCGTCACCGGCATCCGCCCCTGAAACGCCACCTGCGCGCGCATCCGCCAATGCCCGAAATTCGGGAAGGAGATGATGGCTCGCCGCCCGATGCGCAGCATATTCTCCAGCACCACGCGCGGCTGGCGCGTCGCCTGGATGGTCTGCGAGAGGATCACATAATCGAACGAATCCGCCGGATACTCGGTGAGGTCGGTATCGGCATCGCCCTGAATGACCGATAGCCCGCGCGTCACGCAATCGGCGACGCCCGCCCGCGAAATCTCGATGCCGCGCGCATCGACGCCGCGCCGCTCGGCCAGCAGCGAGAGCAGCGCACCATCGCCGCAGCCCACATCCAGCACGCGCGAGCCCGGCTCGACCATATTGGCAATGAGCGAGAGATCAATGCGCTGGAGATCGGGCGGTAATGAGCGTGCAGTCATGAGGCAGCCCCTTCACTTGGCGGGGCGATGCCACGGAGCTTCGCCGCTGCGCCAATGAAGCCCGAAAGCGTCGCGAAGAATTGCGGCTCATGCAGCAGGAAGGCGTCATGGCCCTTGTCGCTCTCGATCTCGACAAACGAGACGCTCGCAGCCGCAGCATTGAGCGCATGCACGATGGCGCGCGAATCCGCTGTGGGGAAGAGCCAGTCCGACGTGAAGGAAATCACGCAAAAGCGCGTCTGCGTGCCTTTGAAGGCCTGCGCCAGAACCCCGCCATGATCGGTGGCGAGATCGAAATAATCCATCGCCCGCGTCACATAGAGATAGGAATTGGCATCAAACCGCTCGACAAAACTCACACCCTGATGCCGCAGATAGCTCTCCACCTGGAAATCGGCATCGAAGGAAAATGTCGGCGCATCGCGGTTCTGGAGTTGACGCCCGAATTTGCGGTGCAAGGCTGACTCGGAGAGATAGGTGATGTGCGCACCCATCCGCGCCACGGAAAGGCCCTTGGAAGGGCGCATGCCCTCAGCCAGATAGCGCCCCTGCCGCCAATCGGGGTCCGCCATCACGGCCTGACGCCCAACCTCATGGAAGGCGATGTTCTGCGCGGAATGGCGCGCGGCGGCGGCGATGGGCGCAGCCGCAAACACCCGCTCGGGGAAGCTCGCCGCCCATTGCAGCACCTGCATGCCGCCCATGGAGCCGCCAAGCACGAGGAACAGGCTCTCGATGCCAAGCCGGTCCATCAGCCGCGCCTGCGCCAGCACCATGTCGCGGATGGTGATGCCCGGAAAATCGAGCCCCCAGGGAGCGCCCGTCTGAGGGTTTGTCGAGGCAGGCCCGGTCGAGCCCATGCAGCCGCCAATCACATTCGAGCAGATGACGAAATAACGCTCGGTGTCGATCGGCAGGCCGGGGCCGATGAGGCTCGTCCACCAGCCGCCCTTGCCGGTGACCGGGTTGCGGCTCGCCACATGCTGGTCCCCCGTCAGGGCATGGCAGATCAAAACGGCGTTGGAGCGCGCGGCATTCAGCCGGCCATAGGTCATGTAGCCCATCTGCCAATGCTCAAGCCGCACGCCGCAATCGAGCGGCAAGGCTTCATCCGGCCCGAATGTCGCAACAAGGCTGGAGGGCCTGTCTGCTTCGGTTGCAGGATCGGCAAGGGCATTCTCGCCCGGTGAAGAAAGGCTGCTCATGGCGGGCTTTGTTTGCCTCGGAAATCCGTTTGTCTCATCAGTCTTTTCGTTCGCTATGGCGAACTATAGCGAACAGCCACCCAAAGGTGCAAGTCATTGGCAAAGCACAAGGTGACGCCGCGCCGGCTTTGGCCTAAATGCGGCTGCAATCCCCACACAGGATCACATCATGCTTCGCCAGATTGCTCTCGCTGCCTCACTCTCGATCCTTATCGCCCTGCCCGCCAGAGCCGCCACGCTGGACGGCGTGCCAGTGGATATTACCAATGAGAGCGAGCCGGTGCTGTGCGCCGAGAAGGACAATGTCTCGGTAAAGCTCGCTTCGCCGGAAGTGCGGCGCTTCAAGATCGAGGCCGCACATCCGGCCTATCTGGCAGGGCTTCTCAAGGACAACTGGGATGCGGACTGGACCGCCTGCGACATGACGGGCGATCCGTCCTTTGCGCCGCCCACGCCGCCGCGCCGCGTTACCTTCTGGGAGAGCATTGACTATTGGCTGGTGGGCTACACCTTCCCCACATTCTGGCGCCCGGCGGACACCACCTTCAAGGTGGGAGACCGGGTCGAGAAGGGGCTGCACCTCGTGCAGCTCTGGCGGCTCGGCAAGGACAAGTCCGATGAGATTCTCGTGGTGTATCCGCAGGATGGCTATTGGCGCGCAAGGCCCCTGCCGCCCGATCATCTGCGCCAGACCGCCTATGGCTCATCCTTCCTGTTTGGCCCCATCGAGCAGGATGGCCGGCCGGTGGTGAACATCCGCGAGATCGAGTTTGATCCAAAAACACTCTCCTTCACGATGCATTTCAAGGATGGCAACAAGGGCATATTGAAGCTCGAAAGCGTCGATGAAAACCGCAT
>JBOFIL010000131.1:0-11225 GCA_051650165.1 Allobosea sp. | reverse complement strand
CATTGTGACCAACGCCGTAGAAGTCACCCGTGTCGAGCATCGTGATGCCTGCATCCATCGCAGCATGGATCGTGGCGATGCTCTCGTTCCGATCAGCCGCGCCGTAAAAGTCGCTCATGCCCATGCAGCCAAGGCCGAGGGCGGAGACGGAAGGCCCGTTCTGGCCGAGTGAGAGAGACTTCATGGCAGGCTCCTGTATGCGCAAAAATGTAAGAGTGAGCTCAGAGAATGATGTTCGCTGACCTTGATGATCCGCGGGCAAGCGCAAGAGTGAGCACAAGTCCAAGTCTTAATCCGGAGAGTATGCTTTGGCGCTTCATGGTGACCTCGCTCATGGCTGGTCTGCTCTGCCAGCGCCGAGCGTTCCCGCCGCCTTCATGAACGGATATTGACGCATAGTGTTGTTCGATAAAACTGAGATAAAATTGCTTGTATCAATCTAATTCATAGATAGATCAATTTCATGCTCGATTCCGTCACCCTTGATCAGCTCCGCATGCTCTCCGCCATCGCCGATACTGGCAGCTTCACGGCGGCCGCGCGGCGCGTTCAGCGCGCGCAGTCCGCCGTCAGCCATGCGATTGCGACGCTCGAAGGCCAGCTGCAGGTCTCGTTGTTTGACCGGAGCGAGAAAAAGCCGCTTCTGACCGATGCGGGCAAGGCTGTGCTGGCTGATGCCCGTCTCGCCATTGCCCGTATCGACCAGCTGAAAGCCCGCGTGCGGGGATTGGCTGGAGGGCTCGAAACCGAGATCAGCCTCGCAGTCACAGTGCTGGCTCCCCTTGGCCCGATCATCGACATGCTGGACCGGTTCCGAGGTACGTTTCCGACAGTCGCTATCGAGCTGTTCGTGGAGGAGATTGGCGGCTCGGCGATCCTTGTTCATGAACGTGTCTGTCATCTTGGCATCTCGGGCACGCCGAGCCTCAAGCTGATCCCAGCCGGCGATCTCGTAACCATCCCGATCGGTTCGACCGACATCGTCGCTGTGGCGCGCCCGGATCACCCTCTCGTTGCCTTCAACCGCCCTTTGAGCATGGACGATCTGAATGAGCATCGCCAGCTCGTGCCGACCAGCCGGGCGCGTGCGCTTTACCCCAATACGCTGGCGCGGGAGGTCTGGCGTGTCGCTGATATTGCAACGCGCCGGGCCATGATCCTGCGCGGCATGGGCTGGGGGACTGTGCCACACCACATTGTTGCCGAGGATCTTGCCTCAGGCCAGTTGTGCGAGCTGGATCTTGCCAGCCGGCCTCCTGAGCTGATGCGTGCAGACCTGTTCGCCATTCACCGGGCTGATGCACCGCCTGGCCCTGCGGGGCGATGGCTCATTGATGCTCTAGCGGCCAGTGTCGCAAGCTGACGTCCCTGCGCACAAACCAAATCGTGCTGACTGAAAATCATATCCAGCATTGAATACTGCAGCACATGCTACTGCGCCATCGCAGGGATGACACCCAACTTGCCCTGCACGGGCTGGCACTGGCCCGTCGTTACAATTCAAATACATCGAGTGGAAACATCGGTCTGCGCACATTGCGAAATGGCAGCTTGCGCAGGTCAGGTGTGCACAGCGCGCCCGAGTCGCAGACGATGACCCTTGCCGCGATCGCTCAAGCTCTTCGTCAGCGTTGCCCAGCGCGGCAGCTTTGCGTCAGTCGCCAAGGATCTGGACCTTGATCCCTCCGCTGTCTCGCGGATCATCGCCGCGCTTGAGGATGATCTGGGCATCAGGCTCTTCCAGCGCACCACGCGTCGCATGAGCCTGACGGAAGCCGGTGATCTCTATCTGCGCAGGGTCGAGCCATTGATCGAGGAGATGGATCGTGCGCGCGTTGAGGCGCTGGACGTCTCCGCTGCCCCAACGGGCACACTGAGGATTTCAGCTTCCGTTTCCTTCGGCCAGAGCATGATCGTGCCGCTGCTGCCGGCCTTCAAGGCGCGCTACCCCGAGTTGAAGGTGGACGGGATATTCACCGACGCCAACCTGGACCTGGTGGCCGAGCGGGTCGACCTCGCCGTCCGTCTCGCGCCCACCATCGAAGGCGATCTGATCGCCACGCGATTGAAGGACACACACTACAGGGTGGTGGCCAGCCCCGCCTATCTTGCGTCAGCGCCGCCGCTGACCAAGCCGTCTGAGCTGATCCATCACCGGGCGCTGCTGTTCACGCTGCGCGCCTTCCGCTCCCGCTGGATTTTCCGAGACCGGGAGGGGCGGATCGAGGAGGCACCGATCAAGGGCGACATCACGCTCTCACCCGCCGGCTCGCTCCGCGACGCGGCGCTGCTGGGCCTCGGCCTCGCGCTGCTGCCGAGCTGGCTGGTGGATGAGGACATTGCAGTGGGCCGGCTTGTGCGGTTGCTGCCCGACCACGACGTCACGGCGACAACCTTCGACACGGCGGTCTGGCTGGTCTACCCGAGCCGCGCCTATCTGCCCAACAAGGTCCGCGTGATGATCGACTTTCTCAAGCAGAGCATGGGCTAGCGTGCGCTTCTGCCCAGCGCGAGCCTGCCCTAAATCAGAATCTGCCTTGCGGCGGCTCGCCCGGCGATGAATGCGCCCCCGGTTGTCATCGCATGGACCCCTGCTGTCGCTTCGCCGCATATCCAGACATGACGGCCGATGGGGCGTGCGAGGGCTTGCCTTGCACCTGTCATGCCTGGTTTTACCACTGCATATCCGCCATGGACGAAGGGTGCATTGACCCATGAAGCGAAGACAGCCCGCTCGATCTTGTTCTTGAACTGGCTGCCGGCGATGAGGGCCAGCCGGTCCCGAAACTCCTCGATTGCTGCCGCCTCCCCCGCCTTCGCCAGATCCCGCGCATAGTCACCGCCGAAATTGCCTGTGATGACCGGTCTTCCGAAGGGCAGAGCTTCGAACGTCACGGCCCTGGATGGCTCGCCCGTCTCGATCAGAAACTGATGCGGGCGGAAGCCGAAGGTCTCGCCGTCCACAACCCGGAACGCGATCTTTGAGAGGGAGCCCATGCTGAAACCATCAAGTGCGCGAAGATGGCTCAAGGGCAGGCCTGGCGTCATCTGAATGCGCGCTTGCTGCAGCAATGCGATCGAGACAGTGAGGATTGCGGCGCGCGCCCGTATGGCACCTTGATCTGTCGTGACGATGACGCCGCCGCCTGACCAATCGATCGCCTGCACCCTCACGCCCAGCCGGATCGGCATGTCTCTGGCCATGAAGCGCGCCAGCGCCGAATGCCCCTCCTGAATGCGATAATCATCGCCATCCGCGAGCTGATGGAGGTCATGCACCGAGATGCGTTCGGGGTTCTCTCCCGTTGCCATCTGGGCGTAGATTTGTGTGTAGAGCTGCACATTGGCAGTTTGGCCTGCTGCGGCGTCCGACATGGATATGTCGCGCCCGGACATGGCCGCGTCATGCAAACCCGATATGACCTCGAAGGCGGCGCTGCGCGCTTGCAGCCCCTTGTCGCCAAGCCGTTCGCCGCGGTTCGAGACGATGGCGCCTGCGAACAGGTCTCCGGTGGGCCTCAGGCCGAGACCTGCAGCCACGCCGAGCCTGGTCAGTGGGTTGGTCCTGCGAAAGTGAATAAAGTTCGCGCCTGCCTCAAACGGAACGCCGAGGCTGTCGTTGGTCATCATGCGGCCGCCCACGCGCGCATCGGCCTCCACGATGACAAACTGCAATCCGCGTCGTTGCAGCTCACGCCCTGCAGCAAGTCCAGCCGCGCCTGCGCCGATAACGACAACGTCCACATCGGCTGTCTGCGCCGCGCGAGACGAGATCCCAAGGAAAGCCGCCCCCAAACCGGCCAACACAGCGCGGCGGTTTGGTTTGGCGGCAAAACGGCGAGTGGGAGCTTGAACCATGATCAATGTTTCATCTGCGCAGAAAAAGGCTTGCCAGCCCAAAGCTGCTACGACGGCGCGACGCTTTTTCCTAGCGCCTGGAGTTGGCGGCATGGATGACCAGCAGGAGATTTCTGCGCCTGCATTAGCGCAGCCTCACATGCTGGTTTAGCTGACTCTTAAAAAGGAGCCTGCTTTACATCCGAAGGCTTGCGGATCACACGCCAAGCTTGGCTGTCGAGTGGCGCACCACAAGCTCCACAGGCAATTCCAGCCTCCCTTGCGGCGTCTGCCCACGCAAGAGAGCGATCAGCTTCTTCGCGGCTTCCGCGCCAATCTCGGCGGTCGGCACATGCACGGTGGTCAGCGATGGCGAGAGATGGGCCGACATATCGAGATCGTCGATCCCGGCGATGGAGATATTGCCGGGCACGGAAAGCCCGCGCGCCTGTGCCTCGATGATGCAGCCAACCGCGATCAGATCGATGCCGCCGATAATGGCCGTGGGCGGCTCGGCGAGCGCCAGCAGCATCGCGCAGCCACTCCGGCCACCGGCAAGTGTGGTGGGTTGCTCATTCACCAGTGATGCAGGCAGCTTGACGTTGGCTGCTTCCAGCGCGGCGCGCGCGCCGTGCAGGCGCGCCTTCTGCCGATCATTGAATTTCAGGCTGCCTGTGACAAGACCGATGCGTCTGTGGCCGAGATCGAGCAAGTGCTGCGCGGCCAATGCCCCCGCTTTTTCATTGTCGACTGTGACGCAAGGCATCTCCGGGCCAGACCGCCAGGTGAGCACAACGGGGATGGTCGTGCTGCGCAAGAGGTTGTCCATTTCTGGCGCACGTTCCGCGCCGACCAGCATCAGCCCGTCAATGCCGCGCGCCAGCAGCGTGCGCACAGCCTCGGCCTCGGCGCTGGCATTATAATCATGCGAGGCAATGAGGAGCTGGTATCCATCCGCCGCCAGTGTGACCTGCATGGCCTGGAGGGCGCGGGAGAAAATCGCGTTGTCGAGCGTCGGCATCACCGCGCCAATCGTCATCGAGCGGCCCGAGGCCAGCGCCCGCGCCGCTGCATCGGGGCTATATCCCAGCTTGCTGGCGCTTGCCTGCACGCGTTGCAGCGTCTCGTGCGAGAGAAGTTCCGGCTGCGAAATGGCGCGCGACACAGTGGCAGGCGAGACGCCAGCCTCCCGCGCGACATCGATCAGACGTGCTTTGCGCCCTGCCTGCATATCATCAGGATGAATGAAAATATTTTCATAAACAAGTGCCTTTGATGCTTCATGCTGCTCCGCGTTACGAAATCGCATTGACTCGCGTGCTACATGGTGCGAGCTTTCATGAAAGCGCTCTCATAGAAGCGCATGTCAGGGAGTTGAAACATTGGGCGGTCGACGCAAATGGATCGGCCTTGGAACCATCGCGGCACTCGTCGCGCTATGGTTCTTGCTGACCACGGTGACCGGCCTTGTCACTGGCGCGCGCTTCCCTTCGCCGGCTGAATTCTGGGCCTCCCTCACACAGATCAACACACGTGGCTATGCTGGCGCGGGGCTCCTGAACCATGCCATGCACAGCCTGAAACTGGTGGTGATGGGCTTCCTGGTGGCAATAGCCACGGGCATCCCGCTAGGTCTTTGGATGGGCTGGAATCGCCGTGTCGAGGCGATGATCAACCCGGTATTTCTGGTCATCCGGCCTATTCCTCCGCTGGCATGGATCCCGCTCGCCATTCTCTGGCTGGGTCTGGGCGACGCTGCCAAGATCATGGTGATCTGGTTTTCGGCCTTCGTGCCTTCCGTCATCAATGCGTTTGCCGGCGTGCGCAATATTGATCGCCCCATCCTCGAAGCGGCGCATATGCTCGGCACGCCGCGCTGGCGGCTGGTCAGCGAGGTGATTGCACCCGCTGCCGCGCCGATGATTTTCACAGGGCTTCGCCTCTCGCTTCAGGCCAGCTGGACAACCCTCGTGGCGGCAGAGCTTGTCGGCGCGCTGGTAGGCGTCGGCTTCGTGCTCAACATGGCGCAGCAGGACATCTATCCCGGCATGATCCTGGTCGGCATGTTGACCGTTGGGCTTCTGGGCTGGGGCACAACATGGCTTCTCGGCCAGGTAGAGCGCAGAGCGCTCGCCTGGAATGTCGCGGCGAGGGATTGAGCCATGACAGGATCAAGGCCATGAACAGCCAGCCGCTCTCCTTCCGCGAAACACTGCTGCTCGGTGTGCTTGGCACCGCCATTTTCCTCGGCATCTGGACGCTGCTCAGCACCACAGGCATCGTGCCGCGCCAGTTCCTGCCAACGCCCGGCGATGTCGCCTCGCGGTTTATTCAGCTGCTGACCTCGCCCTTTGCCGGCGCAACGCTGCCGCAGCACCTGGCCTCCAGCTTCCAGCGCTATGCTTACGGCGTGCTGCTTGCCGCCATGATTGGTGTGCCGCTCGGGCTGCTGATGGGCTGGTTCCGGCTGCTCGATGACATCATCACGCCGATCTTCGATGGCCTGCGCTTCATTGCGCCGATCGCCTGGGTGCCCTTCGCCGCCCTGTGGTTCGGCACAGGCATTGGCGGCCCGGTGATGATCATCTTCGCAGGGGCGTTTCCGCCCTGCCTGATAAACGCCTATCGCGGCGCGCGTTTTGTCGAGCCGCGCCTGATCGAGGCTGCACGGATGCTCGGAACCGGCAACACCCGCACCATCCTCGAAATCCTGCTGCCTGCGGCTGTGCCTTCTATTGTCGCGGGTTTGAGGGTCTCGGCGGGCCTTGGCTGGCAGTCGCTGGTGGGCGCGGAGCTGATCGTCGCAGCGGCCGGCGTCGGCTTCATGATGGTGCAGGCGCAGGGCAATGTGCAGACCGCAACAGTGATGACCGGCATGGTCGCCATCGGCATCGTGGGCATGCTCATCGATGTTGGCTTGCGCCAGGGTGAAGCATGGCTGCGCCGCCGGCGCGGGCTCGAGGCCTGAGAGGACGACATCATGGGTTCCATTCTTTTCCAGAATGTCGATAAGATATTCGGCCATTCGGCGGCGGGCGTGAAGGCGCTCGACAACATCAATCTGGAGATCGCCGACAAGGAATTTGTCGCGATTGTCGGCCCTTCCGGCTGCGGCAAGACCACATGCCTGCGCATGGTCGCGGGCTTCGAGGCACCCAGTGCCGGCCTCATCAGTGTCAGCGGTCGTCAAGTCACCGAGCCAGGCCCGGACCGCGCCGTGGTGTTCCAGCAATTCGCGCTGTTCCCCTGGAAAACAGTGCGCGACAACATCGATCTGGGGCTGCGCAACAAGAACCTTTCATTGCCCGAGCGCAATGATCTGATCGCGGGCGCGCTCAAGCTGATGAACCTTGAAACCCATGCCGATGCGTTTCCGCATCAGCTGTCGGGCGGCATGCAGCAGCGTGTCGCGATTGCCCGCGCCTATGTTCTCGATCCTGATGTGTTGCTGATGGACGAGCCCTTCGGCGCGCTCGATGCCCAGACGCGTGTGGTGATGCAGGAGGAGCTGGTGCGCCTTGCCCGCAAGAACCCGCGCACTGTGTTGTTCATTACCCATGCCGTGGAAGAGGCGGTGTATCTGGCGGATCGCGTGGCGATCATGACCCGCCGCCCCGGGCGCATCAAGGAAGTGCTGGATGTGCGCTCCATCCGCCAGGCCGAGAACTGGGACAGCCACGAGAAGATCGAAGATGTGATGGATCTCGAATCCTTCGTGCATCTGCGCACCCATATCTGGAAATCGCTGCGCGAGGAGAAAGGCGCGAAGGGTGTCTGAAGCGGCGCGCCTCATGCGGGATCTCACCGAGCCGGAGCCGATTCCGGAAGCTGGCATTGCGCGCGCAGTGGAGCTGATGCGTTCGGGCCGGTTATTCCGCTATGGCGAGATGGGCGCGGACCAGCTCGATGTCTCATTGCTGGAGCAGGAATTCGCCGCCTTTGTCGGGCGCAGATACTGCGTGGCGATCAATTCGGGCGGCGGTGCGCTGTTTCTCGCGCTGAAGGTGGCAGGTGTGCAGCCGGGCGAGCCCGTGCTGGTCAATGGCTTCACGTTGGCTCCTGTGCCGGGCGCGATCATCCATGCGGCGGCAAAGCCGGTGATTGTCGAGATCGGCGAAGATTTCACCATTGATGTGGGCGATCTGCGCGCCAAGGCGCTGGCCAGCCGTGCACGCGTGCTGCTGCTCTCGCACATGCGCGGCCATATCGCTGACATGGATGCGGTGATGGCGGTGTGTGATGAGCTCGGGCTCATCCTCATTGAGGATTGCGCCCATGCCATGTGCGCCTCGTGGAAGGGCAAGGCCATCGGCAGCTTTGGCGCGGCGGCGGGTTTCAGCGCACAGACATACAAGCATCTCAATGCCGGCGAGGGCGGTTTCCTCGTGATGGATGATGCCGACATGGCGGCGCGCGCCATCCTGCATTCGGGCAGCTACATGCTGCATGGCCAGCATCTCAGCACGCCAGGCGAAGCGGCCCTTGCCACGGCCAGCGGCGAAGCTGCCAATTTCAGCATGCGCATGACCGCGCTGGCAGCCGCCATGCTGCGCCCGCAGTTGCAGGAGTTGCCGCGCCGTGTCGCACGCTGGAATGCGATCCATAACCGTATCGCCGCTGGCCTTGCCGGTGCGCAGCATATCTGGGTGCCGCCACGCGATGGTGGGCAGGAGTTCTCTGCCACCTCGCTCCAGTTTCTCGTGCGCGGTGTGTCGCGCGAGGCCATGCCGATGTTTCTGGCGCTGGCGAAGGATCGCGGCCTGCCGATCAAATGGTTCGGTGCTGACCAGCAGGTCGGTTTCACCAGCGCGCCGCGCCATTGGGCATATGTCGGCGAGCAGGGGCCATTGAGTAAAACTCACCGCGTGCTCGCCACGCTTTGCGACATCCGCACCCCCGTGACGCTGAGCGATGAGGAATGCGATCTCATCGCCGAGATTGTGCGTGAGTGCATCGAGACCACCGTTTCCGGCATGACGGAGACGGATCAGGACAGACGGGAACACCCGCTGAGGGCTGCATCATGACAACCAAGGGAGAGACAACATGACATCATTTGACAAGGCACGGCGCAGCCTTATGGGCCTCGCGCTAGGCGCGGCGCTGATGGGTTCTGTGCCCAGCATCGCGCAGGCGCAGACACAGATCGGCGTCAGCTATCAGCCATCACTCTATTGGGCGCTGCCATTCCATTATGCCAATGTGAAGGGCTGGTGGAAGGATGTCGGGCTTCAGCCGAATTTCACCACCTTCCCGGCGGGTGCGCCGCAGATTGCCGCCGCGCCGTCGAAATCATGGGATGTGGGCGGAACAGGCTCCGTGCCAGCAGTGCTTGGTGCAGTGCGCTTCAACATCCTCACCATCGGCATCACGAATGATGAGTCCAAGACCAATGCCATGATGGTGCGCGGCGACAAGTTTGACGCGATCAAGGCAAATCCGCAGACGCTCAAGGGCCAGCGCCTGCTGCTGACCACCAACTCCACGGTAGATTACGCCTCTCGCAAATGCCTCGTGAAGATGGGCCTTGCCGCTAATGACATGCAGTTCGTCAATCTGGGCCAGGCGCAGATCATCACGGCGCTGACCTCGAACAATGGCGACATTGCCGGCGTCTGGGCTCCCAACACCTACACGCTGGAGGAGCGCGCCGGCGCTAAATACCTATGCTCGGGCGGCGATGCAGGTGCCACCGTGCCGGGCGCGCTGATCGTGCGCGCGGATTTCGCCAAGGAGCGCCCGGATGATGTGGCGAAGTTCCTTGCTGTGTTCCTGCGTGGCTGGTCATGGGCCAAGGCCAATCCGGCAGAAGCGCGCACACTGGCGCTCGATTTCTACAAGCAGGGCGGGCTTGAGGTCTCGGCCAGAGCCATGGATCAGGAATTCGCGCTGCGCCCCACCTTCGGGCTGGATGAGCAGCTCAAGATCATGGATCGCGGCGCGGCGGGCTCGACGGTTGATGGCTGGTTCAGCGAAATCGGCAAGTTCATCACCGAGGTTGGCACCATTCCGTCCAACCCGGAAGCCAAAAGCTACGTCACCGACGAGTTCATGAAGCGTGTTGCGGCAGACCCCAAGCTCAAGGCCTTCGCGACTGAATTCGACAAGAAGTGAGCTGATACCGGCGCGGGCGGAGCGTTCGCCCGCGCCATTCTCCATGCAGGGCAAGAGGCAACAAGCTATGGCAATCACCATCCTTAAAAAAGCGAGCAAAACCCCGGAAACGGAGACCGATACAGCCCGCAAAGTGGTGACTGATATGCTGGCTGCCATCGAGGTTGGCGGCGAGCAGGCCATCAAGGATTATGCCCTGAAGCTCGACAAATGGGCCGGTCCGATCGTGATGGACCGTGAGATGATTGCGGAGCGCATCAGCCATGTACCGCAATCGGTGAAGGATGACATCGAGCTTGCCGCTGCCCAGGTCCGGCGCTTTGCCGAGGCGCAACGCGCCTCCGTGCAGGATTTCTCCATCGAGATGGTGCCCGGCCTGCATCTTGGCCAGAAGCTCGTGCCGATCAACACCGCCGGCTGCTATGTGCCGACCGGGCGTTATGCCCATATCGCCTCGGCCTACATGTCAGTGGCGACAGCCAAGGCAGCAGGTGTGAAAACCGTGGTGGCCTGTTCGGCGCCGTTCCGCGGCGAGGGCATCCATCCGCATGTGCTCTATGCCATGACGGTGGCAGGCGCTGACATCATCATGTGCCTTGGCGGGGTGCAGGCCATCGCCGCGATGACCTTCGGGTTGTTCACTGGCAAGCCGGCTGACATCATTGTTGGCCCCGGCAACAAGTTCGTCGCCGAAGCCAAGCGCATGCTGTTTGGCAAGGTGGGCATCGATGTCTTCGCCGGGCCATCGGAAGTGGCGGTGCTTGCGGATGACAGCGCCGATCCGCTGATTGTCGCGACCGATCTCGTGGGCCAGGCCGAACATGGCCATGAGAGCCCGGCATGGCTGATCACAAATTCGCGCCGCATGGCGGATGAGGTGGCGGCGCTGATGCCGAAGCTGATCGAGACCCTGCCGCCAACCGCGCGCGATGCCGCTGGCGCTGCCTGGCGTGATTATGGCGAAATCATCCTGTGCGACACGCGCGACGAGATGGTGCAGGTCTCGGATGAATATGCCTGCGAACACCTTGAAGTGCATTGCGCGGAGCTTGGCTGGTGGCATGACAACCTCACCAATTATGGCTCGCTGTTCCTGGGCGAGGAGACCAATGTGGCCTTTGGCGACAAGGTCTCAGGCCCCAACCATATCCTGCCTACCAAGTTCGCGGCGCGTTATTCCGCGGGTCTCTCGGTGCACAAGTTCCTCAAGCCGCTGACATGGCAGAAGATGGACCGCGAGGCCTGCAAGACGCTTGCGCCGGTCTCGGCCCGCA